>CAKRYM010000171.1 GCA_934427095.1 uncultured Bacillota bacterium
GCCCATGAAATTAAAGAATTGATGGATGATGATGGAAATTAAAGTGATTGGAACCGGCTGTGAAAAATGCACACAACTTTATCAAAATGTACAACAAGCTGTTGCGCAACTTGGCTTAGTGGCAGAAATTCAAAAAGTCGAGGACTTAATGGAAATCGTCCAGTTGGGTGTCATGTCAGCGCCATCCTTGATGGTTGATGGTAAGCTGATTGTTGCTGGCCGCGTGGTAAATGTGGATACGATTGTTGATCTATTAAAAAAGCAGGTAAAATAGGGAAAATACACAACAAAGATCAAAAGGCGAGAGAGCATAATCATCCCATAGTTTGATGAAACGAGGATGGGCAGAAAAGTCTTTTCCTTCATACAAAAAGCGGGACGTCAACAAAAAGTGACGTCCCGCTATGTTTTTGCCCTGGAGAAAGAAAAGCGGCTATTTTATCCGATGGACCCTGGCTTGGTCGTAGCGGTTTTCTTGCACCGGATTATCACCCGGATAACCACAAGCGATAAAAGCAAAGGCATACAAATGATCTGGCAAGGAAAGAATTTGCCTGGCAGCTTCCATTCTTTCCTCTATGGGGGCAATCCCCATCCATACCGCGCCTAAGCCTAGGGAAACTGCTTCCAACAACAGGTTTTCTGTGGCTGCACTGCAATCAATTTGTACATATTCTTGCCTGGGAGCGTCTTTCTTACCACAAACTACGATACCCAAAGGAGCCTCTTTGAGTGGGGTAGCATAGGGACTGCAGGTAGAAAGCGTCTGCAATAATTCGGGATTCGTTATGGCATAAAACTCCCATGGTTGCTGATTTCTGGCGGAAGGAGCGGCCATTGCCGCACGAAGAAGCTGTTCAATTTTTTCTTCTTCTACTGGTTGCGGCGTATAGCGGCGAATACTGGTTCTACGAAAAATTTCCTTCATGGTATCTCCTCCTTTTGCCCTGATGATTATTGTTCATTTGGAAAATGAAAAGGAGCGGAATAACCTTATCCTATGTAGTTACACCGCTCATGATGTAAAAAAATAGCACAACAAAGATATTTTGTCCAGGTCTTGCTTTGTTCCGTTCATTTGCGTTATCCCTTAGAAAATGTTGTTTCTGTTTGTTGGATTAAGGCAAATTGGCGGATAGCATAACGGAATTTGCCGGAAGCTTCTTTGGAAATCTGACTACACAGCTTCCCTTGTACACAAACGCCAGGCATTTGTTTTGCGATATCCGCTTGAAAGGCACGGAACTCATCCTTTGCTTCTTGCTTTTGCACAACATTTAATTGTGCATGGTAGAGATCTGTTTGAATGAGTTGAAATTGGACAATGGAGGGATATTTTTTGACCAAATGATTTAGGAAATTTCCATGTACCAGCGTGCCGTCAGGTAATTGGAAAAGGGCATCCTCCCTGCCTTCTATGTTTTCCAATATGGGTAGGGTTAAACCGCAAGCACAGGTTTCTTGGGTAATGGTTGCGGTATCTCCCAATAAATAGCGAAGCCTCGGCATGGCGTCCTGATACAAATTGGTCACCACCACCAATCCTCTTTGGCCAGGGGGAACAGGGGTAAGGGTAAGAGGATCAACAATTTCCAAGATCATATTTTCTGCACTAAGATGAAGATGACCATGAGGACAAGTATAAGCCAGAATACCGACATCCCTGGCGCCATATTCATTCACGACAGGACAGCCAAAGGTTTGTTCAATGGTGTCTTGCTGTTCAGTAGATAAAGTTTCTGCCGTAGAAACCACTATTTTTAACCGGTTTAGCCGTAGAGAAGACCTGTGTGGCCATAACAGTTTGGCGAATTGAAATAGTGCTGTAGCATAGCCATAAAGATATTCTGGTTGATAGCGATTGAGCAGTTTGAGATAATGCGGCACGTTTTTTTCATGTAAGGTATAGGCAGATAAAATTTGCCGGTTTTTCAGATATAGCTCCCGCCAACGCATTCTTCGTTGTTTACTTTCCGTAAGCTCAATGGGGTTCCCCCAAAGCATAAGGCTGCGACTACCTAAACCGACGCCCCACCAGGACAAACCACGCCAACGCGCTGCTTCAGAATGCTCTACATCAACACGGGTCATAAAAAAGCGTAAGGGCTTGCCCGTAGAGCCTCCCGTTTGATTGGGGACAAGCTGGGAAACATTATATAAAGGATTCAAAAAATCCTGGGGATGGTGCTGGATTTGGCTTTTGGTTAGGATTGGAATTTTGCCTAAGACCTGAAAGGGGTCTTGTTGAATTTCTTCTAGGCTGAGACCTAGGCGCTGATAAGCAGGCACATGCTTGGCGCAGGTAGTTAGCAATTGTGCTAAGCGTTCTTTTTGTAAATCATGAAGCTTTGCGGGTGGGAAAAAGTTGCTTTTTTGTAATTGGGTAAGATAATGTCGAATCCGATTCCCCTTAAACAATTCCATTAAGGGATAGAGACCTTGCTCAATCCAAATTTTGCGTAGATCCAGCTGCATGTCCATTCCTCCGAAAAAGGCAGGTTTTCCTTAAGCTTAGCATAGGAAGAACCTGCCTTTTTTCGTCAATGGTGCAGCAGTCAGAAGAGAGGTAACAACTCCGCTGCCTCCTCCGGAGAAAGATCTGTCAATAAAGAACGAAGATATTCTGCCGCTGAATCCCGCACGGTAGGATCGCTTTGAAAGCAGGCGGCTGTATATTGGTCGATCAATGCGCGGTATTGCGCTTGCAGCTCTCGCTGGTCAGTAACAGCAAAAAGTTGAATCAACTGTTGAACCGCTAGTTCTGGATGGGCGAGACTGATTTGTTGTAACGCATAAATGAGGATACATTCTAATCGGTTTTTAGCGCAGAGAGGCTCCATATCTGCTAATTGTAGCATTTCATCTAAATCATCCACAGACATGTCCAGATAAACGCCCAAGGCGATCAGCCGCTCCCGGCGCGGTACAATACCATGCACCATTAAGCAAGAAACATCTTTTTCGAAGCGGGCCGGGATACGGTTCATGGCGAATAAACGGTGAAGGGATATGCTTTCTTCTGCCACTGGATCATAGCCACAGGCTTTAAGGCGTACAGAAAGATACTCCCTTAATTTATTATGGGGATTCTGAAACAATTCTCCGTGTG
>CAKRYM010000172.1 GCA_934427095.1 uncultured Bacillota bacterium
TAACAGTAGGCTCTTTTTTCTTAATAGGCTCAATGGATTCACGTTGGGCCCGCGGTCTTTCCTCTTTAATTTCCCGAAGACTACGAATGGCTGGCTCAGGCTGCATGCTCTCCTCTGCCCCAAGATCCAGTGGCGTAATGATAGGCGTAGCGTTGGTATCAATGGTCTCCCCTTGATCATACAGGGGTATATTCCGCGGCTCAATTGGTGTTACCGTTGGCATTTCTACCACATGCTGACTTTCCTCTTCCATTCGCTCACTGCTGGTACGGCTAGTCATAATCTCTTTCGCTCGGTTGCCGCCTTTTTTTACGCCACTTAAGATGTCGTCCAAAGAGGTCTGCAAAAATAGCAACAATCCGATGAGGAAAATCGCAATAAACAAAATAATTGTGGCTATTTTACCAATAACCTTTAGGCTGCAAAAGGCTAAAATAGAACCTAAAACCCCACCGCCGCCACCTTTGGCGCCGATTTTAATGTATTCCGAAAACGCTAACAAATGTTCCCCTAAGTTTAGAAAGGTAAGGAAGGAAAGGAAGATCAGGGTTAAGCCAATGAAACGGCCCTTAGTGCTTTCCCGGTTCTTGTTTATGCACACAACCACGCCAAACCCCAGCAAAAAGACAGGCAACATAAACGCGCCCTTCCCAGCAAAGAACCGTAAGACCTTATTAAGCCAAAGGCTCAGTACACCCACAGTGCCAACATCTTCTGCTGAAGGCTCTGGCGCTAAAATAAAATTCACTAAAAACAACAGAGAAATGGTGATTAAAGCAATGCCAAAAATCTCCCGTTCTCGAATAATTTGTTGATCTGTTTTCGGCGCAGAGTCCCCCCGGCGGGCTCTTTGGCTTGTACTATTTTTTCTTTGTGTTTTACGTTTTCTTGTATTGGCCATAGGTCACCTTAACGAGTAGACAAAATCATGATTAAAAGAATATGCTACGAATTAAAACGATTAACGCCACAGTCCAAACATAGTAAGAAAAATACCGCATAGAGCGTTTTTCCAATAAACGGAGGAAGATGCGAATAGCCAGATAACCACTACCTGCAGCAACCAAAGCGCCAATCACATATGGCAAAGTGAGAATGGACTCCCCTGCTTCCACTAAATCCAATACTTGAAGCAAAGCTGCCCCTAAGATTACCGGAATGGAAACAATAAAACTAAATTTGGCTGCTTCAGACCGCTTTAAGCCCATCAACAAAGCACCAAAAATCGTAGAACCAGAGCGGGAAAGCCCTGGAGTAATGGCCAACCCCTGAAAAATACCAATGACTAAGGCCGAGCCAACACCCATTTCATTCACGGTCTTATGCCCATTTAAGCGATCAGAAAGCATCAGGAAAATCCCTGTAACAATCAGCGCGCAAGCAACGGCAATAATGGAAGAAAAGAGGAAACTAAAGAAATCATCTAAAAAGATTCCCATTAATCCTGCAGGGATACAGGCGACAATAATCAATCCGGTAAAACGGCAAAAAGGCCGTTTCAACAAAGCAACAATATCCTGCCAAAAAGCAGCAAAGACTGCAATTAGTGTACCTACATGAACAAATACATCAAAAGCCATCATTTCTGCATCAATACCCAAAAGAGTCTGAGCGATCACCAAATGGCCAGATGAAGATACCGGCAAAAATTCCGTTAGCCCCTGTACCAACCCTAGTAAAATCGCTTGCAGAATCGTTAATTCCATTATGTTTTACCTCCATAATTTATCTTTTAATTTTACCATATTTACACAAAAGAAGCAAGCGCGGAACATTCGCTGCCGCGCTTGCCAGTTAATTCTTTTTCTTGTCCAAAAGCTGTCCAGGGGCGTATCCGGCGGAGAGAAAATCCAATGGTTCTGTGGACAACAATGTTTCAATTCGTCCTTGGCGAAGCAACATTTTACGTCCAGAATGAACCACTAGCATAAGCTCCTCCGCAGGTTCTGATTTGCCAGAAAAGATAATTTCTTCCGGAATAATGCTCCAGATCATCTGGGGTCACCTTCCTTTTTCTTCTCTTTCTGTTTATTGTCCTCAATCTGTTGTTGCAGATAATTCAGGGCATCAGACAAGCCCCCAACTTGGTCAATCAATCCACAATCAACGGCATCCTTACCGACGACTACAGTGCCTACATCTCTGGCTAATTCCCCGATAGTCATCATCATTTCGCGGAAAGCCTCGGCTTTAATCTGCGAATGTTCAGCCACAAAGTTGACCACGCGATCCTGCATTCGTTCCAGATAATCAAAGCTTTGTTGCACCCCTACCACCATTCCTGTCAGCCGAATGGGATGAATGGTCATGGTTGCAGTAGGGGCAATAAAGCTACGATTTGTAGAAACGGCAATAGGGACACCGATGGAATGGCCTCCGCCTAAAACCAAGGAAGCGGTTGGCTTACTCATGGTGGCAATCATTTCCGCAATGGCTAACCCTGCTTCCACATCGCCGCCTACAGTATTCAAGATCACCAATAGCCCTTTTATATCTGGACATTGTTCCACTGCAACAAGCTGAGGAATTACGTGCTCATACTTTGTCGCCTTATTCTGGGATGGCATAACCAGATGCCCTTCCACCTGACCGATGACGCTAATCACATGAATATCGCTGCGGCTATTGGGCAGATTCATGGTGCCAAAATCAGTCAGATTTTCGTTTTGCTGGTCATTACCGTTCTCTCCACCAGAGGATTCATCAGGCAAAAGATCTGGATTCAGCTCATTACTGAGCCGTGGATAAAGCTCTCGGTACATATACGACTCCTATCCGGAGACGCACTGCGCCTTATACTTCACTAACAACGGCCATGACCACAGGACGCCGTCCTGTGCGTTCAAGGACAAAGCGGGAAATCCCGCTGCGTACCTGATTTTGTAGGTCATGCAGGCTGCCATCAGCAAGACGTTCAGGGGTGCAGAGCGCCGCCACCTTATTTTTCATCTCGCTGATAATATGCTCATATTCTTTTTCAAATATGAATCCACGGGAATAAATTTCCGGACCAAGAAGCACCTTTGCTTCCTGGCGTTTCGTATACACCAAAGAAATGACGATCACGCCACTCTCGGAAAGCTGACGTCTTTC
>CAKRYM010000173.1 GCA_934427095.1 uncultured Bacillota bacterium
GATTAGCTTCAAGATCAATTCACTGGCCTGCCCTTTATTACCAAGATCCATTAGCATCTTGGGCATGAGTGCCTGACTAATCATGATGTACCACCTCTTTCCTAGGAAGGGTAAATGTGATGATCTGGCCGGGCTTTAACGTTGTGCAATCGTCAATACCCGCCGACTGCTGGATCTGCCATGCAAGATCGATCAGATGGTCATCACTGGTCGCTACGCGGCAGGCGATGCTGTACAGCGTGTCCCCTTTTTCGATCTCTACACGATAGGGCACATAAACGGTATGAGTAATCAGTCCCGCATCGATGGCCTTATTCCATGCCCAGTTCCCCATGCACCAGCCGAGATAGATGACATAGAAAAGCAACATCGCAAAAAACAGATACCAACAGAAATTGTATGTATGAATTTTCCGTACTGGTTTCATCACATATCACCTCTTTTTGTCGTATTGTTGTAAGTAGAAAAGAACAACGAAATACGCATGCGCTTTTCCGCGATACCAAGCAGCAATTTTGTTGCCTGCTTCTGTGCCAAGTTTTTCTGCGTTCACCTTATGCTTTTCTGCAGCTGCTTTCATATCCGTAAGCATTTTGTTGCCGACGGGGTAAATCAGATTTGGAAAGTTACATACACTGGCCGCAGTTTCAAAGCCGTCAATCTTGCCAGTATAATAAAGGTCTGTAACTAAATCGGTCGTCTGATCACGTTCTTCTTTTGCAGATGCTGCCAGGCTATTGATGAAATCTACAATCGAATTGTGTTTCATATGGCCTGGATCTTTCAAAATTTTCACGGTTAGCCCTCCTTCTGTATCCTGTTAAGCCAACTTAACTATCTAGGCAAAAAAATTTCTTCTACAGTAGCCCCTAATGCGTTCGCCAAGCTGAGCATAGTGCTAATCTTTAAATCTGTGACTGCGCCACGTTCGATGTTAGCGATCGTTACGCGGGAAACTCCGGATTTCTCCGCTAATCCTTCCTGCGTTAACCCTTTGGTTTTCCGAATTTCTGAAAGATTATTATTGACCATCGCGCCCCTCCTTTCTGTTAAGTAAACTTAACTTTCTAAGGCTATGATACATCTTTGCTAACCGCCTGTCAAGTGTACTTTACATTTTTCGCCGCCTCATGTAAAATACAATTAACAAAGGAGGCTTGATTAAAATGTCACTATCTGAATTTCTGCGAAATTACCGTGCCGAGCACGAACTTTCTATGGACGATCTTGCAAAAAGATGTGGATTAAGTAAGCCATATATATCCATGCTTGAGAAGAATCGTAATTCTAAAAACGGGAAATCCATCACACCATCTATTAGGACGTATGAAAAGATTGCGCATGGCGTTGGTTTAACCGTTGACTCTCTAATGAAGCTGATAAATGGGAATGAACGCGTGGCTCTTATTACTGGCGTCAAGCAAGAGAAAGCCCCAGATTATTCCAATCTAAAAAACGTTGTTTCCCTAGAATCGAAGGTAGTCCCCTTATTGGGAACCATTGCAGCTGGTAAGCCTATTTTATGTGACGAACATATCGAATTGCTGCTGCCATGTGATGCTGATTTAAATGCGGATTTTGCCCTGCGTGTTCACGGAGATTCAATGATCGATGTAGGCTATTTTGATGGGGATATTGTATTCATCCATCAGCAGCCGGTAGTGGAGGACGGACAGATAGCAGCCGTTAGAATTGATGATTCTGCCACACTCAAACGTTTTTATAAAATTCCTGGCGGTTGCATGCTATTACCAGAAAATGCCAAATATAAAGCCATGACTTTTACTTCCGAGAATTGCGATAATATAGCTATAATCGGCATTCCTGTCGCGAAATACACAAAACATGTCGCCCAATAAGTTTAGCGGAGGGGAAAATGGATACTTCCAAATATATGCCGGCTTGCTATTGCCGAGTGTCTACTGTCCATCAGATCGATAAAGAAAGCATACCAGCGCAGGTGCATATGCTTACTAACTATTGCGTGGGCATGCTGCAATGCAAGAAATCAGATGTAGAGTTTTATATAGATGCCGGATATAGCGGAAAAAATACGAAGCGCCCCCAATTTGAAAAAATGATGGATGACGTAGAATCGGGGAAACGGAATATTGTGCTTGCCTTCAAGATCGATCGCATCAGCCGTAATCTATTGGATTTCGCCCGTTTTCTGGAAGTGTTGAAAAGTCATAACACCGATTTTGTGAGTTTATCCGAATCTTTTGATACTTCCAGCGTGATGGGGCAGGGCATGCTAAAGTTAGTCTGTCTTTTCGGCGAAATGGAAAGAGGGATCACACGAGAAAGAGTGATGGCCGTGTCAAAAGATATTATCAGCCGTGGGGGTCATTTGGGCGCTCCTACCCCACTCGGCTATAACTATGACAAAGGCACAAAAAAATATTCCATCAATGATAGCGAAGCGAAAACAATCAAGCTCATGTTTAAGATGGTGCAAGACGGCTAGTCAACCAATTATATTGCCAACCATTTGAATGATAATCACATCACCAGTAAACGCGGGGGACTATGGACTTCTACCACCGTAAACCATATTTTACATAACCCAGCTTTTAAAGGGCTATACATTTGGAATAGAAAGACGGCCGGCAGGCAAAAGGCAAAAGATAAAAAAGAATGGATGTATCAAAAAGACGTGTACCCCACAATTATCCCTGAAAACGAATGGCAAGCAGTTCAGGATATTTTAAAAAGCAGAAAAACCGGTCGCGCTTTTATGCAGTCTACCGCTCCACACTTCTTTTCTAACTTAATTATCTGCGGGGAATGCGGCCGCCTGCTGCGTTATCGCAGCGACAGGCCGCGCCGTTCCGGATTTACGCCTACCATTTACACATGTCCCGGGCATACGTTCCATTGGGGATGTCCCAACAGCGCCTACCTATCCGATATTGTTCTAGCGCCATTTGTTTTACGGTACATTTCAAATATGTACAAATTATCATGGATAACGGATAGCGTACAATCATCGCAGCAGTTAAAAAGCATACTGCTGGAGGGGATGCCGAGCAATTG
>CAKRYM010000174.1 GCA_934427095.1 uncultured Bacillota bacterium
CCGTAATCATGAGGGTAGCGCCTTAATGCTTAACCCAGAGCTTGCAGCTAAGTTGATTGTGGCGGCAAAAAGTGCGGGAAAACCAGTATCTGTGAAGTTTCGTTTAGGCTGGGATCAGGCCCATATGAACGCCATTGAATTTGCGCAAATGGCGGAAGCAGCCGGCGCTTCTTTTGTGGCAGTACATGGCCGAACCCGAGATCAGTTTTACGGTGGCAAAGCCAATTGGGAAATGATTGCTAGAGTTAAGGAAAGCGTTTCCATTCCTGTTGTAGGAAATGGGGATGTTTTTTCTTGGCAAGATGCGCTTCAGATGAAGAAAGAAACCCATTGCGATGGGATTATGGTTGGTCGGGGTATGTTGGGAAACCCCTGGCTGTTTCGGGAGATTAAAGCTGCTTTTGCAGGGGAAGATATTCCCCCGAGACCCACGCCAGAACAGATTATTCAAGAAGCTCTGGGTCATTTAGCCCGACATATTGATCGTTGTACCTATTTTTTGAAACAGCGTCCTAACCCTGGCCCTGAGCCGGATGCTTTAGCAGAGGGGATTGCCATTCGCGCCATGCGGGGACATATGGGCTGGTACACTAAGGGTTTACGTAATTCCGCGCAACTCAGGTTAGAAATCAATCAACTTACGACTTTTCAGGAAATTAAGGCCCTTTTTTCTCAATATTTGACATCTCTTTCCGGGGACGCATCCCAGCTTTCCCAGGACTAAAGAGGGGAATTTCCTTGGCTAGGGCTTGACTTTAATTAGAGAATCGAATAAACTATATAAGTTAAGATGTATTAAGACCGAAAGGTGGGAATTGCATGACACAGCAGGAAGTTCTTATGACTGCGGAAGCCCTTGCGGCGATGAAAGCAGAATTAGAGGACTTAAAAACAAATCGTCGTCGTGAAGTTGCTGATCGAATCAAGCAGGCCATTGAATTTGGGGATATTTCCGAAAACTCCGAATATGATGACGCAAAAAATGAGCAGGCTTTCATTGAAGGTCAGATCCTGAATTATGAGAACATGCTGAATAATGCCCGCGTGATTGAAGAAGATGATGTCAAGGCGGATATTGTCAGCGAATATTCCTATGTTACCCTGCTGAACTTGAATACTGGCGAACCAATTAATTTCCAGATTGTTGGTTCTGTGGAAGCAAAACCCCTTGAATATAAAATTTCTAACGAAAGCCCGGTAGGAAAGGCTCTTTTGGGCCACAAAGTTGGTTCTGAATTAGAAATCGAAGTACCTGCTGGCTTAATGAAAGTGCGCATTTTGGATATTCATAAATAACGCAAAGAAAAGATTGATAAAATTTTACACCCCTGGACATACTGTTCCAGGGGCGTTTTTTATGTATGTATGCGTTTGTTTGCTCTATTTTTTTGCATTTCTTTTGGGTTATCCTATGCTTTTGCGCCTTGACGCGCAGGGACTAACTTGGTTCCCGCGGGTTTTCTTTGGTTGGGCTGGACCAATAAACCTATTCACATTAAAAAAAACAACCAAACGAAAACAAGAAAAACAGGGCAAAAAAGTTCATTATGGGTTTTATTTCCGCTTTCTCTGGGCTTTAATCAAAAGACAGCAGTCTTTTGCGTTTCAATTTGGCATAGCGATGGAGAATTATTATCTCACCGTTATTCCAGCCCGTGATGTGGCGGTTAGTTTTTGGCAAGCAATGAAAAAAGCGAGGTGGAAATCATGACGGAAGAATATGAAATCAAAGGGTTAATGGAAACAGCAATGCATAGTCTTCGGGAAATGGTAGATGTCAATACGATTATCGGCGATATGATCGAAACAACAGGCGGGGTTTCTGTTGTGCCGGTCTCTAAGGTTACCTGTGGCTTTGTGGCAGGTGGAGGAAATTGCGGCAAAAACCGGGATAGGGAAAAGCTGCCTTTCGCAGGGGGGAGCGGCGCCGGCGTCAGTGTACAGCCAGTTGGTTTTTTGGTGATGTGTGGGGAACAGGTTCGTTTAATTCCTGTTTGCGGCGCTACTCCTTTGGATAAAGCTATTGAAGCGTTACCGGTTATTTCCGATCAAATGCGTAATTTTTTACGGGATAAACAACAGCAAAGCTGATTTTCTTTTGAAGAGAGAATAGAAATTTCATGAAGTTTTATTGAGAAAATAATCCTGCTTTGGCAGGATTATTTTCCTCTTTCGGGGAATTTTATAAAAATTGATTATGTGTGTGGGAGGTTACCGGTGAAACGTTTTTTCCTTTTACTGGGGTTGGTTCTTTCTTTACTAATGCTGTCTATGACTCCTGTTCTCGCTACGGAAGAGGAAACAGAAGGAGATTCCGATACGGAAAGTAGCACAAGCGTGGCCATGCCGGAAATTGATGCGAAAGCAGCAATTTTAATCGATGCGTCTACTGGCCGAGTTCTTTATGCAAAGAATGAGCATGAATCTTTGCCAATGGCTTCTACCACCAAGATCCTGATAGCCCTGATTGCTTTAGAATCTATTGATGATTTTTCCCGTACCGTAACATTACCCGATGATTTTATGAATGTCGGGGAAAGCTCCATTTATCTGGAGCCGGGTGAAACCCATACATATGAGGATTTGTTTTATGCTTTACTGCTTCGTTCCGCAAACGATGCAGCCCAAGCCATTGCCATCGGCGTTTCTGGTTCAGAAGAAGCCTTTGTGGAAGAAATGAATGCCAAAACAAAGGAGCTTGGATTGAAAGATAGCCACTGGGCGAATCCCCATGGTTTGGATGCAGAGGATCATTATACCTCGGCTTATGACTTAGCCATGATTGCCAGGGAAGATGTGAAATATGATTTCTTTAATGAAGTTATCAAAACAGAATCTTGGACAATGCCCTGGGCAGAAAATGATTATGATCGTACATTGTATAACCACAATCAGTTCCTGGATCTTTATGAAGGTGGGGATGGTATCAAGACCGGCTACACAGATGATGCCGGAAATTGCCTGGTCGCGTCAGCTACCCGCAATGGGTTGCGGCTCATTGGTGTGGTGCT
>CAKRYM010000175.1 GCA_934427095.1 uncultured Bacillota bacterium
GGTTTCCCCTGGCCCATGGCCTTTTCCCAGGCTGCCCCTTAAGGACAAAGAGAAAACACCCGTTATCTCTTGATAACGGGTGTTTTCTTTGTAGGGAAGGGGCTACAGGCCCTTGCGGCAAATGCGCTGGTTGCAGCAAAGGCGCCGGTTGTAGACCATTAGGAGTACCATTTCTTCAACAGGATAAAGGAAACCACAACGGTCAGCACGCAACCAATCAACCAAACCGTTAGCATAGGACTAGACCATAACATCATCGGATTCCTCCTTTCCTTATACTTTCCTTATACTTTCCTTATTGTTCCGCGCTTTTGATTTCCGGCGCGGTTTTTTTCTTCCGGTTCAATATCGCTGCCAAAACGAACATGACTACAAAGCTGACGATCACGCCCCAGGCTCCTGCGGCCATAACACTTCGTTCAATGCCGGAGATCAAATATAGGTAGAAGTAAACGCCTTCGCCCACAATGGCGCCAATAATGGCAGCCGTGGCATTGACATAGCGCGGCAAATACAGAGCGAAAATCAGCGGCGCCAAGGTGGCGGCGGAAACGCCGGAAATCCCAATCCAGACCATAACGCCCATAAACGGCGGCGGGTTAAAAACCATATACAAGGAGACTGCACCGATTAACGCCGGTAAAACCTTGGTCATACCATAAGCCACTTTTTCCGCCTTGGTCTGTTCCATTTTGATGACCCGATGTTTCACCAAAGTATGCAAGAATAAATCATTGGCCAAGCAGGTGGTGATCACCAAGATCAAGCCGCAAGCCGTGGACATCAGCGCCGCAATAATGGCAACAGAAAGAATCGTACTGATAATGGGATGGAACATCTTCACATATTCAATCACCGCATTGTCCGCCACTGCCAAAGTGGGGTCAATGGCCCGCATATACAAGCCGCCAAACACCACCAGCAAGCAGCAGAAGGAAGCCACGATCCAAGTCCAAATCATCTTGGACATATCCTTGGGGTTTTTCAGCGCCATGATCTTGTTTAGCAGCTGAGGCTGGCCCGCAAAGGCGAATTCAATGAACAGCACCCCGAAAATCGCCGCATAGCTATACATATGTAGGGAATCGGGGTTGGTCACCGTAATAAAGGCCGGGTTCTGCGCTGCCAAATCCAAAGAAACTTCGGTTAAGCCGCCTTTAAAAATAAAAAAGCCGGAAACAAAGACAAACACCCCGGCAAACATCATCAGGCACATCTGCCCGATACTCGTATACACATCTGCAAACAAACCGCCCATCGTCACATAAAGGACAGTGACCACCGTAACAATGATGATAGCCGGCGTATATTCCAACCCATCAATCATGCCAGAAAGCAAAGTGCCCCCAGCGGAGAACTGGCCGGCAATGTAGAAAATCTGAATAACAAAGACAATCGAAACTAAACCCCGTAAAATATCGCTGTTATACCGTTTTGCTAACCAGTCGGCCATGGAAATGGATTTCAGCTCAATATTGGTATTGCGCACCCCCTTAGCCAGGACAATAAAGCCCAGGGTAGAGGCGCCGAAAATCGCCAGGAAAATCCATAAGCCACATTCCCCCCAGGCATAACAGAAGCCCACATAGCCCATGAAGGTGGCAGCGGAGAAAAAGGAGGCGGCAAAGGCTAAGCCCAAAGGAATGGGGCCCATGCTTTCCCCTGCTACGGCAAAGTCACTTAAGCCTTTAATTTTTTTTGCACCAAGGAAGCCTACATAAATCACAAAGACTAAATACACACCAAGTCCTAGTATCATCCAAGTATTTAACGACATAGGCAACTCCTTTCTGCTTCACCATGTCCCGTGCTTCCAAAGGACACGACAAAACCTTTATACCTTTTCCCAGGCCGCTTTGATCAGCGGCTTGTTCAAATCCCGCAGATAAGGGATAGTGCGGCGAGCTTCCGCCACTTTGTCCAAATCCAGTTCTACCACCAACACTGCGTCGCCGTCGCGCTCTGCTTCTGCTAACACCGTGCCATTGGGATCAACGATACGGGAATGACCGCCGAAAAATACGGTATTGTCATCCACACCGGCCCGGTTTACGGCAATGACATAGGCGCCGTTTTCCAAGGCCCTGGCTTTGGAGTTGATGTCCCAGGCATAATAACGGGCGCGGCCAAAGGCAGAAGGATAAATCAACACATTGGCGCCTTTTAGCACCTGTAAACGAGAAAGCTCGGGGAACCCGATTTCATAACAAATCTGTGTGCCAATGCATAGTTCTCCCAGGGAAATGGGGTCAGGACAAGTGGAGCCATTGGAAAAACGGAGATTTTCCGCATCCCAAAGATGCACCTTGCGATAAGTACCCAAAACACCGTCTCTAGAAACGGTTAAGGCCGTGTCATGCACCACGCCGCTGGCTTCGCCATGCTCCAAAATGCAGGCGGAAAGGAGCATATCCCGTTTTTTCGCTTGCTCCATCATCCATTGGCTGGTGCGGCCAGAGGGGATATGCTCTGCTAGGGCCATATCCTGGTCGCAAACCCAATAACCTGTGTTGAACAATTCCGGCAGAATCGCCCACTTAGCCCCTGCTGATGCAGCCTGGTCAAGTAGATCTTCTGCTTTGCGTATATTCGCTTCCCAATCCCCAAGGAAGCATTCCATTTGAATTGCAGCTACCTTCAGTTTCATGAACATCACCTTTCGTTTTGGATTTCAAACAGGCGGTCCAGCTAAGGGGGAAACAGCCAGAAACAAACCATGCTCCTGACAAAATAGACAAAACCTGGTTGATGTTTAAATTATATCTAAATTTTCTTATAATATCAATAGAAAAATCACCATTTATTCAAAATAAATTCACATACATACACCACCATTGCTTTCCACGGCTCCCTTTTATCCAGATATAAGTAAGTAAGCAAAAAAGAAGAGCGGTTCTTTTGAACCGCTCTAAAACTTACTCCCGGCGACTACCTATCCTCCCAG
>CAKRYM010000176.1 GCA_934427095.1 uncultured Bacillota bacterium
TCCAAAGCCCGTTTGGTTAAATTAGCCTGAGCAAAGCTAGTGATGAACAAAATGATTGGCATATGTTCTGGTTTTTGGGCTTCAAATTTTTCTAATACGCCGATTCCGTCTAACTGGGGCATAATGAGATCTAAAATGAGAATGTCCGGCGCTTTGTCATATACCATTTCAGCAGCGGTAATTCCATCGCTGGCAATTCCCACAATCTCATAATTCCCGGAGAGTTCCAGATATTCGGCCAAGGCAGAGGTAAATACCCGATCATCATCTGCAATTAGAACCTTCAGTTTTTCTTCCATAATCAACCCGCTTTCTTTATATTCTTTTGGTTAAGCCTATGGGATAATATTTTCGTCCTATATTTCTTGAATCCTTCTAAGAAATGCCTGCTAAGATAGGTAATATTACGACAAAAGCACCCAAAAATCGGGTGCATTTGTCGTACTTTGTCGAATTAATCTGAAAGGGAAGATTGTCCTTCTTCTAGCATCCACGCGGCGAAACAGCCGTAACCGCGCACGGGATCACTAACAAAAACATGAGAAACTGCGCCTACCAGCTTATTGTTTTGAATAATGGGGCTACCGCTCATGCCTTGCACAATACCGCCGCAACGTTCCAATAAAGTTTGGTCTGTGACTTCAATAATCATGCCTCGGCCATTGGAACGGTGATCGGGCAACAGTTTAACAATTTCCACATCAAAACATTCTACTGTTTCCCCATCTAGAACCGTGCAGATTTGCGCAGGGCCTAAGGTGACCTCCGCTGGATCAGCGATTTCCATGGTTTCCTGAATGCAGCCGGAGTTAGGCAAGCTGGGAATATTCCCATATATGCCAAACTTGCCGTTTTGGGAAATGGTACCGCTCCATTCCTGATCCAGAAAAACGCCCATTTTTTCCCCAGGTTCCCCGGCTTCGCTAGGGCGAATGCCCTGAACGGCAGCACGGATAATTTGGCCTAAGGTGTTTGTCTCTTCATTTTCCTGGTTCAAGCTTACTTCATGACCCAGGGCTGCATAAAAGCCAGTTTCCGGATCATAAAAGGTAAGGGTGCCAACGCCGGCGACATTGTCTCTAACATACAACCCAAGCCGCCAGCTTTGTTCTTCCTCATCCAAAACTGGCTCTACCTCGACAGAGGCTGTTAAGCCATTGCGGTTGTATTCAATAGAACAAGTTTCACCAGCTTCACCTGCGGCAGCCACAACTTCCTCCATATCCTCATTACAGCTGATCACTGTGTCATTGATACTAGTGATAAAATCACCGATCTTTAACCCAGCGTCTGAGGCTGGTTCTAGCAGCTCACCATTTTCATCAGCAATGGGGGAAAAGCCCACAATAGTGACGCCTTCCGTGTGCAAAAGCACGCCGATGGATTGCCCACCAGGAATAACGGAAGACGTTTCTGTTGCCAGGGCTGGAGAAGCCCATAAGCAAAAGCTACACAGGATTGTTGCGACAAATAAAATTTTTGTTCGCAAAAATTTTTGAAACGCTGATTTTTGTTCCTCCAAATTGTGTCCTCCTTTCGTTTCGTTCTGAATTTATCTTGCCGAAACGTGCGCAAGATTATGGCGGTAATGAACGGTTCAAAAGACAGATTTTGCGACTTGTAAGGTGTTATAGTGCGATTATTTCTCAGTTTTCGTGGAAGGTAATTATTTGCATGATCCAGAAATCCCGTTTATAAAAATTTTGGCATGAGGGATAATATGGATTTGTTCATTAAAATTAAAAAATACCAGCAAAAAAGCTGGCTTTGTGTAAAGCCCGTCGGGGAATTAGATATGGCGGTAGCAGATGAATTTCGCCGTCGGGTTAGCGACGCTTTACAGAGTTTTGGCTGTCGGTATCTATGGTGTGATTTTTCTGCTGTGACCTTTATCGATAGTTCCGGTTTGGGGGTTCTGCTAGGCCGCTATCGCGAATTGGCACCTGTTGAGGGAAAGGTAATCATTACTGGGGCCAATCCTTTGATTTACCGTTTGCTTGTAGCAGCTGGGCTCAATAAATTGATGGAAATCGATAGGCCATTAGAAAAAAGCATGGCAGAGGAGGGAATCATTCTATGATACAGGCATGTGCGGCGCCGGCAATGCGTGAGCGGGTAAAATGTGCGGAAAATATTAACAAATTAAATTTCACCTTTCAAAGCCGCAGCTGCAATGTGGCTGTGGCTCGGTTGATCGCCGCGGCAGTGGCATCCGAAAGAGATATTACCATTGCCATGTTGGATGAAATCAAAGTTGCCGTTAGCGAAGCCGTTTCTAACGCCATTATGCATGGCTATCAAAACGATGGGGAACAGTACATAGAAATGTCCCTTGCTTTGCTGCCGCATGAATTGATCATTACCATCCGTGATGAAGGCGTGGGTATAGCGGATATTGAAAGCGCTATGAAGCCTGGTTTTCAACGGGAGGACGGGCATATGGGCTTAGGCTTTGCTTTTATGCAATCATTTATGGATAGTGTGGAGGTGGAATCAAAGCCTGGCTACGGTACGTCAGTCACCATGAGGAAAATCCTTCCGTGACGGAACAGGGGAAAATCCCTGGTACGGAAGAGACCCGTATTCTGTTGCAAAAAGCCCATGCTGGGGATTATGCTGCCAGGGAAAAGCTGACCTCCTCGCATTTAGGCTTAGTCCGCGCTATTGCACACCGGTATTGTTTTTCGGGACGATCAGAAGAGGATCTTTTCCAGGTAGGGTGTATTGGTCTGCTGAACGCTATTGATCGTTTTGATCTTTCCTATGATGTGTGTTTTTCCACTTATGCTGTACCGCTAATTTTGGGAGAGATACGCCGTTTTATCCGGGACGATAATCCAATTCGCGTTAGCCGACAGCTACGAGAACGGGCGATTCAGCTAGATCGATGCCGGCAATTGATGTATCAGGCGGAAGGCTCAGAAC
>CAKRYM010000177.1 GCA_934427095.1 uncultured Bacillota bacterium
AATCATTTAAAGCAAATTCATCTACTTTAACTAATTTTTTAGTTTCTGGGTCTGTATAAACAAATAATTTATCAAAAATTTCTCGCTCAAGAGCATCTAAACGGATGCGCCCTTTGCGTTGAATATGAATATGCCCGATTAAAACTGGAAATCTCTCTAGAATAAGATCAACGACCTCTTGTTCTTGGGGAAAAGTTGGCTGCTGGTCAAAAACATTCATCTCTGTACCCCCTACTCTGCTTCATCTAAGGATTGCAGCAGCTTTTTCACCGTATCTATGATCGCTTCTGGCCGCACAGCACATCCTGGTAAATACGCGGATACCGGAATAGTCGAATCGATTCCGCCCGCAATTCCATAGCATCCATCAAATACACCACCAGTGCAGGCACAGGTACCTACTGCAATCACAAATTTAGGCTCTGGCATTTGTTCATAAATCTGCTTTAATCTGTCCCGGGTTTGTAGAGTTACTGCTCCGGTACATACTAAAATATCCGCATGTCTAGGCGTTCCTTTTTGTAACATACCCAACCGTTCAACATCAAAATAAGGGGTTAGAGCGTCTAGTACCTCGATATCGCAGCCATTACAAGCGCCCGCATTAAAATGAATGATCCAGGGCGATTTTTTTTGTCCCCAACGTATTGCCTTTTGGATTAAGGATTTCGGCATAACATTACCCCCGGAAAATAATTAAAAAGGAAAGGACGCCAACGGCCACATAAAGCAACGGTAGTGCTACCGCCCCAGAAGGAGCAGTCGCAATCACCATAACCAAGACATGCATGATGGTAAAGAAGAAAGCAAAAGGGAAAAATTGACTGTAATCCGGGCTAATCGCATGCTGTATTCCCCGTTGACCACAAGCATATGCCTCCAGTTTACGCTGGGATTCTTTACCTGGCGCTGCTAAAAATGAGGCCAAATAGCATAAACCTGCTGTGGTTAGAAGGACAATGAGAAAAACAAAAGGCGGGGAAAGTAGAAAAATATTCATGACAACCCTCCGCTAACCATTTAATTTGTTCACATGCCGTAAATCCATATCCCCATTTTTGCGGAAAAGATTAATGGCAATCCCACAAGCTACTACGGCAATAACAACTTCAATTACAATGACGGTTACTACATAGCTTTCTGCTGTAGCCATATTTCCAGTCATGTAGCCGGCAAAAACCAGGAGAAGTGTGACAGCTTTCATCATGATTTCAATGCCAATCAGCACTCTTAGCATATTGTAAGTTTTAAACAGGAGAAATAATCCGCTGATAATAAGCAGTACTGCGGTAATGATCATAGCAATATGAAAAACGTTCATTGCTTATTTCCCTCCTTGAACAAAACAACTACAGCAAAGGCTCCAGCCAAAATAACAATAATTTGCCCCAATACATCGGCTTGACGTAAGTTCCAAAACACATTCTGGAAGGTGGATGGTAAAGAAATCACACTGTCAGCAGGAGGCGAAACAGTGAACCCAGTTGCAATGACCACGGCAATCAATGCTACTCCCACCAGAATAAGTAAGAATGGTAGCGTGGAAAAACGGCGACGATGATCCCAAGTGTGTTCTGACGTTTTTTTTCGCCGGACAGTCAAACTGATGGCACTAATAAAAATGACAGTGATTAGCCCGGAACAAACAGACAGCTCAAATACGGCTGCCCAAGTCGCTCCAAGCAAAAACATTGCAATCGTCAAAGAAGCGCTTGTAAGTGCTAGAATGATTGCCGACTTGATAATGGATGTTGTCATCACAGAAATGATGGAAGTCACTACCATGGCGATCAAACAGATAAAGATAAAAAACTGTTGCATGGTATCCCCTCCTTATATCCAGCCCTGGGATCGGAACAAAAGCAAGAGAAAAGGGAAAGCTAGTCCCATAACCAAGGTAATTGCGGTTAACGAAATAGAAGCGATATTAATACTTTTTCTAGATTCCGTTATCTCTGCCCAACATTCTTGTGGTGTGCCCAAAAAGACTTTTCTTAACAACCGTAAGAAATAAGCGGCAGTAAAAACACTAGCAAAGAGCGCAATGCCACCGACCCAACCGCCGGAGCTTTGCCAAGCAGCAATGATAATCAGAAGTTTACTCCAAAACCCGGCTAATGGTGGAATCCCAGCTGCGGACAAAAAGGCGATAATCGAGGATGCACTGGTAAGAGGCATTTGTTTTTGTAAACCACCTAGTTGGTTTAATTCTAACACCTTAGTTTCTTGTTCAATCTCTGCTGCCCCAACGAAAAGAGCGCTTTTAAAGACAGCATGGTTAAAGAAATGTAGCATAGCGCCTAAATAAACAAGGATACTACCACAAGAAGCGCCTAAAACGATATAACCAATCTGACTAATACTAGAGTACGCCAAAACACGCTTATAATTGCTTTGTCCCAGAGCAGCCAGGGCCCCAATAAAAATAGACAGCAATCCTAAAATCATAAAGGCGTTGTTGACCGGTGAGTATTCAACAATTAAGTTATTAACCAAGCGAAGAATTGCATAAACCCCGGCCATTTTGGTAACGACACCAGCAAGAATTACGGACACAGGCGGGGCTGCACTTTGATACGCATCAGGCAACCAACTTTGGAAGGGCACTAAACCAGCTTTGATGGAAAACCCAGATAGCAGTAATACCAAAGCCGAAACCACTAGAGCCTTATTGTTGCCATCTTGCCATTGTGTAAAGAATGTTGCTAAATCCGTGTATTTTAATGAACCGCTATTCAAGAAGATTAACGCTAGGCCACAGAGAATTAAAGCGGACGCAACAGCGCTCATGACCAGGTATTTGAACGCGCCTTCTAAGCCTTTATTATCTCGATAAAGGGAAATAAGGACAAAAGAGGCAATGCCGGTGATTTCCAAAAAGACATACAGGGT
>CAKRYM010000178.1 GCA_934427095.1 uncultured Bacillota bacterium
GGTCATTATTGCCCAGCTAACCCAAGCGGATGGCTCTTTCCTCCTGGGCAAAGAACCGGAGGATGATTTCCAATGGGAAAACTTGGCAGGAAAATCCATCATTGGGGGTCGTACTGGGGGAATGCCCGAAATGATGTTGGAATATGTCTTAAAGCAGCATGGCTTGACGCCGAATGTGGATTTGACCGTGCGCACAGACGTGGATTTTGATTTGATGGGTGGTGCCTTTTTGGCGGGGGAGGACGATTATGTCACCTTGTTTGAGCCTTCCGCATCCATGATGGAACAAGCAGATCAGGGATATATTGTCGCTTCTTTGGGGGAAGCCGCAGGTAAAGTTCCCTATACCTGCTTTATGATGCTGAAAAGCGAGTTGCAAGCGAATCCTGAGTTAGCCGAAGCTTTTGTGCGAGCGGTTTATCGGGGGCAACAGTATGTCAATACCCATAGCGCTGAAGAAATCGCCAATGCCATTGCCGGTTGTTTCCCGGATAATGATGTGGAGCTCCTCACCGCCGTGGCAGAAAATTACCTAGAAATCGGCGTCTGGAAGGATAACCCGATTTTAGAGGAAGAGGACTATGCTCATCTGCTGGACATCATTATGGAAGCAGGGGTGATTGACCATGCACCTGAGCTGGAGGAAATTACCAATCGAAGTATTGCGGAACAGGCTATGGAATAAGGCGCACCAACCATCTTTCCCAATCATATATTGCAGTATATGACCTGTTAGGAGGGATGCTATGAAACCGGAAGACAGCGCGCCGCTTCTCACGGTAGAGCATGTTTCCATGTGCTATCATACCCCGTTGGGGGAGACGGCGGCGCTTTCTGATATTAGCTTCCAGGTAAAGCGGGGCGGCTTCCTGGCTATCGTGGGGCCCTCCGGCTGCGGAAAATCCACCATTCTTTCGTTGATTTCCGGGCTGATGAAACCCACGGCCGGCCAAATCCATTTGGCAAAATCTTATTCTCCTCAGCCCATTGGCTACATGCTTCAGCATGACCACTTGTTTCCCTGGCGTACGGTATGGGATAATGTCTGCTTGGGGTTAGAGCTGCAAAACCGCTTGACCTCAGAGCGTAAAGTGCATCTCATGGATTTGCTGGAACAATATGGCTTAGGGGAGTTTAGCCAGCGTTTCCCCAGGCATTTGTCTGGGGGGATGCGGCAGCGGGCGGCGCTGATTCGCACCCTGGCCATGGACCCGGAGTTGCTGTTGCTGGATGAACCCTTTTCCGCCTTGGATTATCAAACCCGGATTCATGTGGCAGATGATATTGCTGGCATCATTCGTAGCCAAGGGAAAACCGCAATTTTGGTGACTCATGATATTTCCGAGGCCATTAGCCTGGCGGATGAGGTGTTGGTCCTGACCCGGCGACCGGGCCGCGTGCGCAGTCTGGTACCGATTTTGCTGGATGATGATGATCAGCAAGTGATGCACCGGCGGCAAAACCCGGGCTTTGGCGCGTATTTTGACCGCATCTGGAAGGAGATGAACGCAGATGATGAATGAACCTACCATGTCCCCGGAACACCAGCAATATTTGGCAGAGCTGCGCCGGGATAAACGTTTGGTCCACATCCTGCGTATCCTCTTCTTGGTAGCTTTGATTGCCTTGTGGGAGATAGCTGCGGATTTGGAATGGATTGATCCGTTTATTTTTAGTTCCCCCAGTCGGGCAATGGCTATGTTGGTAAAGTTGGCGGTGGACGGCGAGCTTTGGTTGCATACCGGCATCACCTTAATGGAAACCCTGGTGGGCTTCTTCTTAGGTACTGTACTGGGCTTTTTGGTGGCTATCCTGCTTTGGTGGTCGGAATTGGCTAGGAAAGTTTTTGACCCTTATTTGGTGGTCTTAAACAGCTTGCCCAAAATCGCCCTAGGCCCGGTGATTATCGTTTGGGTGGGGGCTGGCATTAGCTCCATCATTACGGTGACCTTATTGGTTTCCATTGTAGTAACCATCATCGGCGTGTTGAACGGCTTCTTGGAAGTAGATCAGGAAAAAATTCTGCTTATGCGTACTATGGGCGCAAAAAAGGGGCAAATTTGCCGGAAAGTAGTGATCCCCGCCAGTTTGCCTACCACCATTTCTGTGCTGAAAATCAACGTGGGCATGACTTGGGTAGGGGTAATTGTCGGGGAATATTTGGTGAGCAAGGCTGGGCTGGGGTATTTGATCGTTTACGGTGGCCAGGTCTTTCGTATGGATTTGGTGATCGGTAGCGTCTTGCTCCTTTGCCTCTTAGCTTCCGCCATGTATTATCTGGCTTCCCTGCTGGAAAAGGTGATTGCCCGTCGTATGGGCATAGATTGACGCAAAAAATAGGAAAACCCCGGTGCTGCATGATGGGCGCCGGGGTTGCTTTTTTTCTTGATTTTCCTCTCGCTGATGATATAATCTTTATAGGAAACAGGCTGGACCCATGTTTCCTGTGGTGCAAGGAGGGGAAGAAAGGATGGCAAGAACCTTATCGGCGTGATAAACCCCAGCCTAAAGGGCTGGATTATTTTTGGTTTGCTCTCTATGCCTTTTTGGGCTTAGGGGGAGAAGTATTGCTGGCTTATGGGGTGGAGCCCTTCCTTTACGGGACGGATATGGCCAATTGGTCCAGGGGGCAGAACATTCTCCACTGGATACTGACTTGCCTCATTTGGGGCGCGGGCCATTTCTTCACCAAAGAGATGCTTACGGGCTTGCTTTGCATGGTAGACGGCTTTATGTTCGGCGTGGTCTATTTGCTCACCAATCGGGATATCAAAAAAGCCTTTATCCTGCTGTTCCTCCTTTTCGTGTTCTAAAAAAGAAAAGGGGTTTTGCTTACGGCACAGGGAAACCTGCGCCGTTTTCTTATGGGGATACAGGGGGTTTC
>CAKRYM010000179.1 GCA_934427095.1 uncultured Bacillota bacterium
GGGTGATTGTGCCATTTGTATGGAAAACGGACGGATGATGACTGGCCCTTATGGTTGCTTGGTCACCACGGCTATCCATCATAAAGATACCTATAAGCGGTATATTGGCTTAGATGCTTGCATGGCTGATTTAATGCGGCCAGCTATTTATGGCGCTTATCATCATATCACTGTCCTAGGCAAGGAAGATGCGCCTAAAAACATGGTCTATGACGTTACTGGCTCTTTGTGTGAAAACAATGATAAATTTGCCATTGACCGGCAATTACCGGAAATCACCGAAGGGGATTTGGTTGTCATTCATGACACTGGTGCCCATGGCCATGCTATGGGATTCAATTATAATGGCAAGTTGCGTTCTAAGGAACTTCTTTTACGGGAAGATGGAACCGTGCAGCAAATTCGCCGGGCGGAAACCATTCAGGATTATTTTGCTACTTTGGACTTTCCTGGTTTAGGCAAGTAATAGCAGGGAAATACAGAAGAAATGGCGAACTTCAAACGTTAGGGAAAGACCGGAGGAAATATGAATAAGCATCTTTTTATTACGTTTGAAGGTATTGATGGTTGTGGAAAAACCCTAATGATGAAAAAAACTGCGGCGTGGTTGCAATCGCTAGGGATGGATGTTGTAACCACGCGGGAACCAGGCGGTAGTAACCTCGGTGCGGCTATTCGAAAAATGCTTTTGGACAGCCCGAAGGATGCTGTGGATTCCCGCTTTGAGGCGCTCTGTTTTGCCGCAGACCGGGCCCATCATTGCGCAACTATCATAGGCCCCGCCTTGACAAAAGGAAAAACGGTACTTTGCGACCGATATCTAGATTCTACGATTGCTTATCAATGCTATGGCCGTGGGTTGGACAAGGATGAACTGACTTTTTTAAATACTTTTGCTATTCATGGTTTATTGCCTGATCTAACGATTCTTTTGCAGGTAAGCCCCCAGGTGGCTTTGCACCGGATCGGTAATGAAAAAGACCGGATTGAACAAGAAGATCTGTCTTTTTTTGCTCGAGTTGCAGATGGTTATTTACAGTTAGCAGAGGAAAATCCACAACGTTTTGTGGTGATTAATGGGGAAATGGATATTCCGCAAGTTTTTGCTGCGGTTCAATCTGCAATTTCGCCGCGATTGAAAGGATAACGTATGCCGTCTATTGTTCCATTACACCCTTTTTTATGCGAGCAGCTGCGGACGGCGCAGTTGCCGCATGCCTTTATCTTTACGGGAAATGCCAAGGAGAAGCAGGCCATTGCTTTGGCTGCCGCATTAGAATGTCAGCAACCAAAGGAGGATTATTCCTCTTGTGGCGTTTGTGTTTCCTGTCGACATATGCTTGCGGGAACGCATCCAGATGTGTTTTATCTTGTTCCTAATGGAAATACGCATAAAGCAGAAGCAATGCGGGAATTGGTAAGTAATGCTAGCCAAAGCCGGTTTTGTGGTCGCTATCAGATTTTTATCCTTACTCAGGCTGAAAGTATGAGTGTAGAAGCGGCAAATACGCTTCTTAAGCTTTTAGAAGAACCAGTGCCGGGTACGGTGCTGATTCTGCTAACGGATATGCCGGATCAACTTTTGGGCACGATTTTATCCCGCTGTCAGTTATATCATTTTTCAGAGGAAAATGGGGCAAGTGACGTGGAGTGTCCGCCGGAAATCTTCCGAGATGCGGAGACTTTCCTTTCTCAATTGCCATCTTTGCCCCTTTACGCTGTGCTGTTAAAAGGTCGGGAATATGACGGAGACCGAGAGAGCTTTCGTTATTTTTTGTATGCTTTGTTACAGCTATTTCATGCATCTGCTATTGGTGAACGTGCCCTTTCTCTTTCTTTCCAAGCAGTGCTGGATTCTGCTGATCTTATAGAAAAAGCACTAGCTTTACTGGAACGGGAAACAAACCAAAAAATGTTAGCAGATGTGGTTTTGTTAAAGTTACGGCAGAATTGTGTGTAAAGCCGTAACAGGAGGAAGCAATGGTCAAAATTGTTGGTGTTCGTTTTAAAAAGAATGGGAAAATTTATTATTTCGCTCCAGGCGATCTTACGGTCAATGTTCATGATCATGTGATTGTAAAGACTGCCCGTGGATTGGAATATGGGGAAGTGGTAATTGGGCCGAAGTTGGTAGAGGAAAATGAAATCGTTCCGCCGCTTAAGGAAATTATTCGAATTGCCACCCCGGCAGATGATAAAAAATTTGCAGAAAATCAGGAAGCAGAAAAACTGGCTTTCCAAATTTGCCAAGAAAAAATTGCTCAACATGAACTTCCTATCCGGTTAGTGGAAGTTAGCTATACCTTTGATGTGAGCAAAATTGTGTTTTATTTTATTGCTGAAGGTAGGGTAGATTTCCGTGATTTGGTAAAAGATCTCGCTACCGTATTTCGTACGCGGATTGAGCTCCGCCAAATTGGCGTTAGAGATCAGGCAAAAGTTATTGGCGGCCTAGGTTCCTGCGGAAGGGTACTGTGTTGCCATAGCGTTTTGGGGGATTTTCAACCGGTTTCGATTAAAATGGCAAAAAAACAAAATCTTTCGTTAAATCCAGCTAAAATTTCTGGCGTATGCGGAAGATTAATGTGTTGCCTGAAATTTGAGAATTATGATGATGCTCCCACCAAATGCTGCCCGGTTTATAATATACCTTCAGATGATGATTATCCTATCGTAGAGGATGATGAAGAATCATGAGTCTTTATGAAGATTTTATGGAGTGGCAAGGAAAGCTAGTTGCCTTAATGCAAGAAGGGGACGAACTAGGAAAAAGAATTGCCGAGGCTGAGCACCAAAACATTCTTTTGCAACAAAGGCTATCCAATGAGGACTACCGCGGCTTTGATGCCTTGGGGGATCTTTACGATG
>CAKRYM010000180.1 GCA_934427095.1 uncultured Bacillota bacterium
GAATATATCCGCGCTTGCCGGGCCATGGTGGATCATCCCATCAAAATCAGTATGCATATTTGCGGGGACACCACGCAAAATCTGGTGGCCATGGCAGAATCCGGCGTGGATACCCTTAGCTTGGATAACATGGTGGATTTGGCCGATGCAAAAGAACGAATCGGCGATAAAGTAACCATTTCCGGCAATGTGAACCCCATTGACGTGATGCTGGGTGGGACGCCGGAAACCGTAGAAAAGGCTGTAAAGGAGTGCTTCCGCAAAGGCTGGGGCAGTCCAAAGGGGTTTGTGATCTGTACGGGTTGCGATACGCCCATGTATGCGCCTTTTGAAAATATTGATGCCTACATGGCAGCGGCACGCAAATGTGCTAAATATCCGGTGAACCCGGCCGTATTTGCGGAGTAACTGGCGTAAAACCTATGGCAGAGAGTTGAGGAAAACCATGATTGAAATACAGAATTTAAAGAAACAATTTGATGGCCTGGAAGTCCTGAAGGATATTAGCCTGACGATTCAAGACGGCGAAATTTATGGGTTGGTGGGGCGTAGCGGCGCCGGAAAATCCACCTTGCTCAGATGTATCAATGGCCTGGTCCCTTATGATAGCGGTAGTTTAAAAGTGGATGGGGTAGAGATTAGTAGTCTGAACAAACGTCAAGCCCGAGAGTTTCGTAAAGATATCGGCATGATTTTTCAGCATTTTGCTTTGCTGGAACGGCGGAATGTTTATGACAATATTGCTTTGCCCATGAAATGTTGGGGATATAGCAAAAGCCAAATCGACAAACGGGTGAAAGAGCTCTTGGATTTGGTACATATTTCCGATAAAGCAAAAGCAAGGCCCAGGGAATTGTCGGGCGGACAGAAACAGCGCGTAGCCATTGCCCGCGCCTTGGCCATGGAGCCTCGTATGCTTCTGTGTGATGAGGCCACTTCCGCCTTGGACCCCAATACCACGCGCTCTATTCTTGCCTTGTTGAAAGAAATTAATCATAAACTGGGCATTACCATGGTGGTGGTGACCCATCAAATGTCCGTGGTAAAAGATTTATGCGATAAAATTTCCATTTTGGAGCATGGGTCCTTGGCTGTGACTGGTCTGGTGGAAGATGTATTTATGGAACAACCACCGGCTTTACTCAGTTTGCTTGGCCATGATGATATGATTTTGCCTACCCATGGGGTGAATATCCGCTTCTTGATGGACGCGAAACAGTCTCAGCAGCCGGTTATTGCTTCCTTGGTACGGGAAAAAGGCATTGATGTATCTGTGGTTGGCGGCAAAATGGAGCAGTACAAGGAACATATGTTGGGCACGTTAATCATTAACATGCCAGAAGAACAAGCGGACGATGCGATTACCTTTTTTGAGGAACACGGCTATCGTTGGGAAAGGATTTATCCGGAAAGCTTACAACAGAATCTGCCCGAGGAAGAGGAGGAAATGTAATGGAGCAATTTTTCACTTATATGGACAAGCTGATATGGCCTGCTTTGGCCGCAACTTGCCGTATGTTGCTGTTTTCCATGCTGTTAGGCACTTTATTAGGCTTTATTTTGGCCATCATCCTCAATGTGACGGACAGCAAGGGGCTGCATCCCAATAAGCCCATTCATTTTGTGTTGGATACCATTGTGAATGTAATCCGTTCTTTCCCATTTATTATTCTGATGGTGGCGATTATTCCCTTAACCCGCGCCATTGTGGGAACCTCCATTGGGGAAACCGCCGCTATTGTTCCTTTGACCATTACGGCAGCCCCCTTTATTGCTCGTGTCATTGATAACAGCATGAAAGAGGTTAATCAGCAGCTAGTTGAGGTTGCCCATTCTTTTGGCGCTTCCAACATGCAGATTATTTTCCGGGTCATCTTAGTGGAAGCAGTGCCTTCTATTGTTTCTGGGCTGACTCTGGCCACGGTTTCCGTTCTG
Source organism: uncultured Bacillota bacterium (assembly GCA_934427095.1). Taxonomy (GTDB): domain Bacteria; phylum Bacillota; class Dehalobacteriia; order UBA4068; family UBA4068; genus RGIG3155. Next base: position 1,936 of record CAKRYM010000180.1, read on the forward strand.
GGCGCTACGGCTATGGCCGGTACCATTGGCGCAGGAGGCTTGGGCGCTGTGGGTCTGATTTATGGGTATCAGAATTTTAATGATGTTATCATGATTACCACGGTGGTGGTGCTGATTATTATTGTGCAGGTGATTCAGACGGTGGGCAATATTGCCTATAAGAAGCTGCAATAGGCTGAGAACAAAAAACGGTTTTATAACCATTGAACAAAACGTTAATGAAAAAGGAGAAGCACAATGAAAAAATGGTTAGTTGTTCTGTTGTTAGGGTTAATGCTGGTCTTTGCTGCGGCTTGTGGTAATGAAGAAGTACAAAGCGAAGGAGAAAACACAGGAGAAACGACTGAGCAAAATAGCGACGCAGAAGCAGAAAAAGGCACGCTGCGTTGGGCCACCAATGCGAACTGGGCGGCTTTTTGCGAAACCGTTTTGCCGGATCTGGAAGCTTTGGGTTATGATGTGGAATTGATTGTTTTAGACGATACTGCCTCGGTAAATGTTTCTACCTATGAAGGCAGCACGGATTTCAATCTTTTCCAGCATAAACCGTATATGGATAATTATAATGCGGCGAATAATGCGGATTTGGTGATGGTGGAACCATATATCCTGACTTGCCGGATGGGCCTGGCTTCTATGGTGAAGAGTCTGGAGGACGTTGACGCTGCTTTGTTCCAGGCGGGGTACCTGGTCAGCGCTGGCTTAGGCTTGGACAATGTTCTGGCTTGGAGCAAGGACGATGACCGTTTCCCCATTGGCGTTGTGGTCAGAGCAGAAGATGTGGATGAACCTTGGGTAGCGGATGTCATTTCCGCCCTGACTTCTGAACGTTCTGCGGAAGTGGCAGACGAATTGTGGGAAGGCGCTCGTGTTCCGCTGTTTTAATTGATTCCTATTTTTAGGAGGAGTAACCCAGTTCGCTTACT
>CAKRYM010000181.1 GCA_934427095.1 uncultured Bacillota bacterium
GTTCTCAGTATGAGAAACGTGGTGTTTCTGCCTTCGTTCCCCAGTGGGATCCCAGCGCTTGCATTCAGTGTAATCAATGCTCTTTTGTCTGCCCCCATGCCGCCATTCGCCCGGTGCTCATGACCGAGGCTGAGCAACAGGCTGCGCCGGCGGGCTGTGTCACCATCCCTGCCAATGGTAAGGATTTTGCTGGCCTAGGCTTTAGAATGCAAGTTAGTCCTTTGGATTGCCAGGGCTGCGGCTCCTGCGTCACCATTTGCCCGGCGAAGACGAAAGCCCTTTCCATGCAGACCTTGGAAAGCCAGGAAGCCCAGACCGCCATTTGGGATTATACCGCTGCTTTGCCGGATAAAGGGGAAAATATTGCCCCTACCAATGTGAAGAATAGCCAGTTCCGTAAGCCCTTGTTTGAATTCTCTGGCGCCTGCGCTGGTTGCGGCGAAACCCCTTATGCCAAATTAATCACCCAGCTCTTTGGGGATCGGATGATGATTGCTAATGCCACGGGTTGCTCCTCCATTTGGGGCGCTGCGGTACCGGCAATGCCCTATACCACCAATGATAAGGGCCGCGGTCCGGCTTGGAGTAACTCTCTGTTTGAGGATTGCGCAGAGTTCGGCTTCGGGATGTTCTTAGGCGAAACGGAACAGCGCAATCAGTTAAAAGCCATGGTGGAAGACATTCTGGCGCAAAATACTTGCGATTGCAAGGAAGCTGCTCTTCCTGCTGCCTTACAGGAATGGTTGGACAATTTCCAGGATGGGGAAGGCAGCAAGGCAGCCACGGAAAAATTGCTTCCCTTATTGGAAGCTGCGGATTGCCCCAAAGCCAAAGCTTTGCTGGAGAAAAAGGATCATTTCATCAAGAAATCTTTCTGGGCCTTTGGCGGCGACGGCTGGGCTTATGATATCGGTTACGGTGGCTTAGACCATGTGTTGGCTTCTGGGGAAGATATCAATGTGTTGGTTTTGGATACAGAAGTGTATTCTAATACCGGCGGCCAAAGCTCCAAAGCAACGCCTGCGGCAGCCATTGCTAAATTTGCTGCTTCTGGTAAACGGACCAAGAAAAAGGATTTGGGCATGATGGCCATGAGCTATGGCTATGTCTATGTCGCACAAATCGCTATGGGCGCCGATATGAATCAGGCGTTAAAAGCTATTCGCGAAGCAGAAGCTTATCCGGGACCTTCCCTAATTATCGCTTATTCCACCTGCATTAACCATGGGGTGAAATCCGGTATGTGCAATGCCATGCCGGAAATGAAGGCAGCGGTAAACTGCGGTTACTGGCATTTGTACCGCTACAACCCGGCCTTGAAAGCTGAAGGAAAGCCGGCCTTTACCTTGGATAGCAAGGAGCCCGATCTGGAGAAATTCCATGATTTTCTCATGGGTGAGGTACGTTACAATGCCTTGGCACGGCAGTATCCTGCGGAAGCGGAAGCCCTCTTTGCCAAAACCAAACAGGATGCGGCGGACCGCTATGCTTCTTATGTCAAGAAAGCTGCGGAATAAGCTGCTGAATTTGGCTGAAAATAGCAGGCCGTAGTCATCTACGGCCTGCTTCTGCAAGAATATTTTGTTTCAATCACGGCTATTTTCTGGAAGGAAAAAGGAGGAAACCATGTCTCGCAAGAAACAAGGCCTTAGCCCAGTGGAATTTTTTACCATTGGTTTCGGCGGAATTGTTGGGGTAGGTTGGGCAGTTACCATCAACAGTTGGATGGCTACGGCTGGCGGCCCTATTCCTGCTGCTGTAGGGTTTGTTTTGACTTGTGTACTGATTATGCCCGTGGCTATGTGTTATGCAGAGCTTTCGCCCATGTTGCCAGTTGCGGGGGCTTGTGTTGCCTTTACCTATAAAGGCTTTGGGGAAAAGGCGGCCTTTGTTTCCGGCTGGGCGGCGATTTTAGCCTTTATTTCTGTATTGCCTTGGGAAGCCATTTATATTAATAATATATTGGCTTACTTGGTCCCAGGCGTGCAGGAAGGCACAGTGCTGTATTCTGTGATGGGTAGTCCCATTCGTTTACGGTCCTTGTTGATTGGCTTAGGTTGCGCCGCTGTTATGTTTTTGGTCAATTGGTTTGGGGCGAAAAGTTCGGTAACGTTGCAGAAAATTCTTTGCACGATTTTGCTTTGCTCCATTACCATTACCATCGTGTTTTCCTTGATTCATGCGGATTTTTCCAATTTAAAACCAGTTTATGAAAAGGTAGGCGTTGGTACACACCAGGGCTTTTTTGGCGGTGTGATGGCCATGATGACCTTGGCGCCTTTCTTCTTGTTTGGCTTTGAAACCATTCCCCAGGGCATTGAAGAAGCTTCCGGGGATATGAAAAATGTCGGCCGCACCATTTTCTTGTCCATGTTAGCTGCTTGCCTGACCTACTCTTTGTTGCTGTTGGTCTTGGGCATGGCTTATCCTTGGCAAGAAATCATTACCATGAACACCCCGGCAGCCGCCAATGTCATGGCAGCCATTTATCCTGGTTGGCTAGGGAAAATCCTTTGGGTCGTGATTCTGTTAGGAGTTTTGGCAGGATTGATCGGCGTGTGGAATGCTTTCCTAATTGCCACTCCGCGACTGTTGCTGGGTTTGGGGCGCGCTGGTTTGATTCCCTTTGTGTTTCGGAAATTGCATCCCAAATATGGTACCCCCAGCGTGGCCTTGATCATCTGTGGATTAGCCTCTGCCTTAGGGCCGTTTTTGGGCATTAGCGTCATCAGCCTCCTTACCAGTGTAACCACAGCCGCTTTGTTGGTTTGTTGGTTCTCGGCGGTGTGTTCCCTGATTCGCTTGCGGAAGAAATACCCTGATTT
>CAKRYM010000182.1 GCA_934427095.1 uncultured Bacillota bacterium
TTCAACCGCGGTCGTGTTGGCCTTGGCTGAATTGGTTTCTTGCAAGGACATTCACCTCACAATGGCCGGCGGTGATTTATATGTTTCTTTGCAAAAGATGGGACAAAAAATTAGCGATGTTTTTCTTACTGGCCCAACAGATTTGGTGGCAAGTGGCGATATCCTGGACGAAGATTTGGCTTATTAATTGTGTCCTTTTTGCTTCAATAATAACAGAAAAACATGCATAGACCGTATGCTTTCGCATACGGTCTATGCACACCAGAATGTAAGATAGAACCTAAAACAGAGTAAAACAAATGACTCAATTAAACCAAAATCAAAGGAGTATTTTCCGTAATAATCTTGCGCCCATCTTTGACACTGTAAAGGATCAAACCAGTCAGCTCGCCGTCTTCCGTAGTGCTCCCAGCAGAAGCCAAATATCTGGTCTTTTTCATAGGAGTATTCACAGCGCTACCAATATAAATCACGTTAGTACCATTATCCAAATTTTTAATCTGGCAAGGCATTTCACTGTTTACTTCTAAGCTCTTAAAATCATATTTTTCTTCGATTACGATACGTTTATCTGTGATGAAGTATTTACTATTGCGAATTTCCTTTGCTTCGCTAACTGGACGAAGCATAACGGAAGCAGCGATAAAGAAAAATACAACAATGCAAACAATGGTCTTAGGTAAAGTCACTGCTTGTGCCTGACTCACAAACAAGAAACCAATGGTCGCAGCGAGGAAACAAATGGTGCTAATAACCCAGTTCGTATTGATCGCAGATTTATGGGTCTTATCTTTCAATTCAAACGGTTCCGGACGGCCAGACCATAACAGTTTTTCATTTTCATCCAGTTTAAATTCACGAATCATTGTGTAACCTCCCTTAGTGAATAACTTATTTTTCATTCAAGCTTCGATATCAGTATAGTAAAATTTCGATTAATTGTGTGCTAAGAGGCCGGCTACCCATGTTAAGGATTCGTTTAGAAAATGCTAATTTTCTTAACTTTGCCTTAGCAAGAAATTAACCTTAGTGAAAAAACGACTGAGAAACAATCTTAGCAAATTCTTAGCAACAAAATAGCTGTTTTTATTTGCTTTATTTCCTTCTTTTGCGATATGATATTATAATAGAAGTTTTAACTTATGACGATGGAGGAAGCATGCAACAAAGGCACAAAAGAGATAAGCTCAAGCATAAACAAAAAATCTTTTCTTTTTCCTTACACGATTTTCTTATCCTCGTCTGTGTAATGGGAATTGCAACCATTGTATGTGCATTATTACGATTAATTGATGTATACGAAGCCTCCAACATTTCTCTGATCTATGTTCTTGCTGCTTTAGTCACCGCAAGGCTGACTTCTGGCTATTTCTGGGGCTTTGCCGCAACAGTAATCGGCGTATTTGGTGTAAATTACGTCTTTACGTATCCTTATTTTGCCTTTAATTTTACCTTGGCTGGATATCCCCTAACATTTTTGTTGATGTTTGCGGCCAGTTTTAGTACCAGCACGCTGACATCACGGATTAAACTCCAAGAAGAAATGCGATTGGATATTGAAAAAGAAAAAGCAAAAGCCAACCTTTTGCGAGCAGTATCCCACGATCTTAGAACCCCTTTAACATCTATTGTTGGCGCCACATCTGTTGTTGTGGATAATGAAGAAAATTTATCCTCAGAAAAAAAGAAAGAACTATTAAATGAGGTAATTAGCGAAGCAAAGTGGCTTATTCAGATGGTGGAAAATCTCCTTTCCATTACTCGCTTTGCTGATCAAGCTACCAGTATCACAAAGACAGAAGAAGCCGCAGAAGAAGTCCTGAGTGAGGTTGTTCGCAAATTTCGTCAACGTTTCCCTGGTACAAAAATATCCGTTGAAGTACCCAATGAGCTCATTCTTGTACCCATGGATGCCATTCTTATCGAACAGGTTCTAAATAATCTACTAGAAAACGCTGTTTTACATGGGGGAACCGTTTCAGAAATTATTCTCCGCCTCTTTGAATCGGAAAACTGCGTAGGATTCTCTGTTGCGGATAATGGTAAAGGAATTTCCCCTGATCTATTACCCCATATTTTTGAAGGATATTATTGGCATGAAAACCAATTAAAAATTAATGACACGAAATCAATGGGAATTGGATTACCCGTTTGTAAAACCATTGTTGAGGCCCATGGTGGACATATTGTGGCAGAAAATCAGCCGGAAGGCGGGGCCAAGTTTACTTTTTATCTACCCTTGCAATAAATACAATCGAATTATGTGTGTTTAGGAGGTGCTTTCTATGCCTGCGATTAAATATAAAATTCTCATTGTAGAAGACGAACATGCCATTGAAAATTTTGTTGGCACCGTACTAACAGCCAACGGATATGATGTTCTTACTGCCAATAACGGAAGAGATGCCTATTCCATTATCACTTCTCACTGTCCAGACACAATTATTTTGGATTTAGGACTACCAGATATGGATGGGGTAGAACTCATTAAACTGGTACGAGAGTGGTCGCAAATTCCCATTATTGTCGTTTCCGCCCGTAGCCATGAGCGGGACAAGGTAGAGGCTTTAGATTTAGGAGCAGATGATTATATCACCAAACCTTTTGGCACCAGCGAATTGCTGGCTCGAGTACGCATGGCTCTACGCCATTCAAGAGCCCAAGGTACGAATCAAGAGGTTATGCAATCTGGCAAATACACTGTTGGCGATATGGTTATTGATTATGATAAACGTATTGTTTTAGTCAATGGCGTTAATGTTCGTCTAACGCAAAATGAATATAAAATCGTGGCTC
>CAKRYM010000183.1 GCA_934427095.1 uncultured Bacillota bacterium
CAAAATGGTCAAAAGCTTAAACTGTTTCATTGAAAACTTTCCTCCTTTTCTTCCTTTCTTTTTTTCTGATTAACAACTTGTCGAGAAACGGTGTTCGCTGAAAAATCAGCTAAGCGCATTAGGCTAACCGCAAAAGCGGGAAGCGAAGGAATAATGTAGACGCGGGTTTTACCCGTTCCGGCAAGAGCCAGAAAACCCAGCTTCTGCCGGAACGGGTAGAGCAAAGAGCCCTACCCTCCCCCTCGCAGAAGCAATACTAGTGGGGGGACGAGGGAGAAGCCTCTCGGCTTCTCCCCCTTTTCACAAAGCCGGATTTCGGCTTAGGGCTCCATAATGATCTTGATGCACTGTTTGGACTGGACGACTTCGAAAGCTTTGTCCATATCCTTCAAGGGGAAGTGATGGGTGATGAGGGGTTCGACCTTTACGCGGCCATCTTCGATGAGGTGGAGGCATTCTTCGAACTCTTCACGGGTGTAGCAAATGGTACCCCAGACGCGGATTTCTCTACGAACAACAGCGCCCAGATCCACTTCGGGGATCTTGTGGTACAGACCGGTGACCATGTAGGTGCCGGCTTTCTTCAGCATAGCGAAGGCTTTTTCCGGAACGCCAGGTGCGCCAACGCAGTCCTGAACGAAGTCAGCCATTTTGCCGTCGGTGATTTCGCGGACACGTTCCACGGGATCTTCCTTGGACACGTTGATGGCATAGTCAGCGCCCAGGGTCAGAGCCAATTTCAGACGTTCTGCACCGGCGTCGGTATCCAGAACGATGACCTTGCTGGCGCCGCGGAGTTTAGTGAGCTGAACAGCGTACAGACCGATGGGGCCGGCGCCGTAAATCACGCAAACGTCCTTAGAGGTGATCTTTGCTTCTTTAATGGTACGATAAGCGGAAGCAACCGGGTCAACGGAAGCGCCCTGATCATAAGTAGTGGTGTCGCGGAGTTTGCGGCAAACCTTAGCAGGTACGCGAACGTATTCTGCAAAAGCGCCGTCCACATGAATACCAGTTTCTACCAGGTTGTCGCAGAGGACTTCCTTACCTTCGATGCACATATCGCAGTCGCCGCAGCCAATGACGATGCAGGGAGTGACGCGGTCGCCGACCTTCAGGTTTTTCACTGCAGGACCAACTTCCACGATGTCGCCGGCAAATTCATGACCAGGAATCAGCGGATAAGGAACTTTACGGGTGCCGGCCAAGATGGGACCGTCAGTGCCGCAAATGCCCACGGCCTTCACCTTGATGATGACGTCCGTGTCGCGAAGTACGGGATAGGGTACTTCTTTAATTGCAAAACCAGGACCTTCATGTTCTTTTACGACAGCTAACATAGTTCTTCGTCTCCTTTGTCTCAATAAATTTTACAGAGAGCTAATTAAACATACCGTTCGCCCCGCCTCCTGAAATGAAAGGTGTGGCGCACGGAAGGAACCAAAACAATATTCTGCGCCAAGTGAACGTCAGATGGAAAGAATCTGATGTTATTATACTCCCATGATTCGATTTTGTCCATGGAAAAATATTCGCCGACGCATGGATAAATGCGTAAAATTGAAAAATCCATAAACAAATCAGATAACGTCTTTTGATTTAAAGAATTTCGACAAGTTTATGCGTTACCCTTTTTTCTTAAGCCCAGGAAATAAGAAAAAATTCAGAAAAATTTCGCTTGTTTTTTTGATTGATGAAAAAGCCCCGCCGCATAGACACGACGGGGCTTTTGGCAAAATTTGACCAAATTGAATCAAACTTTATCGTTGCCCATGGCATTGGTTTCCGGCAAAGTCAGGGCGCCGTCCACCAGGATGGAGGTGCCGGTGATGTAGCCAGCTTCATCAGAAGCAAGGAAAGCCGCGGCATAACCGATATCCTTCGGGTCGCCCAAATGACCCATGGGGATGCCGGCGCCGATGCCATCGATAACGGACTGAGGATCAGCAGGATTGGTTTCTTCCGCGCTATGACGAACCATAGGCGTGAGGATGTAACCAGGCAGAATGGCGTTAGCAGTAATGCCGTATTTGGCCAAATCCATAGCGGTCGCCTTGGTGAAAGCCAAAACAGCGCCTTTGGACATAGCGTAAGCCATCATACCAGGGTCAGAAACCAAGGGGCCAGTGGTGGAGCTCAGGTTGACAATACGGCCGTATTTGCGGTCAATCATATGGTTGATAAAGGCTTTGGTGCAGTTCCAGGGACCGATGATATTCACATTGATATGGAAATCACGGATTTTGTCGTCCATATTCTTGCAATCCACGAAACGGGCAACCCCAGCGTTGTTCACCAGGATGTCCACATGGCCGAACTTGGCAATGACTTCATCCGCCGCTTTTTTCACTTCATCATAATTGGTGATGTCCACTTTTACCGGATAAGCGCAGTCCCCAATGGATTTCGCGGTTTCAAAGACTTTGTCGCTGATATCCGCCAAAATCACCGTCGCGCCTTTTTCCGCCATGCAACGAGCGATCCCTTCGCCATTGCCCATAGCAGAACCAGTGATAAATGCAACCTTGCCGTCTAAAGTACCCATTGTTAAGATCCTCCTTGATTTTCATGTTGATGAGCTGTGCGTCTGCTTTTCCAGCAGAACGCGGGGGTCTTGCTTTGGGGCCCTAGGCGTCCCGTACAGGGACTCCTTGGACTTTATTCTCTCCTCATTGGGTGCAACCAACAAAGGTGAATAAACAGGTGCAGGCGATACCCGAAGTTCCTTCGGGTATCGCCGCAAATTAAGAACTCATGCAATGCAAATTAATAGAGATCTTTGACCTTCTGGAAGG
>CAKRYM010000184.1 GCA_934427095.1 uncultured Bacillota bacterium
CTGTAGATGTCCGTAGCGTTAATATGCCCCTTCCTGCGTCGCTTGTAGTGACATAAGCAAGATGATCATAGGCTTCAAAAATTTTATTGAACAAATCAATCTTTGCCGGGGCAATCTGCAAAGTGATATGAATTTCCTGCCCTGTATATGTCACTACCACAACTCCTTATATAACGCTTGGCAGAAAGAGCTGCCACCAGCTCTGGTCGTCCACACCAGAAACTGATCACCTGTCTGAATCAGCAACGAATATATCCATCGCCGAATACTCGTGCAGTCTTTCTGCCAAAAAATTTTAATTCGCTTTGTGGCTTAGAATCCCTGCAAAAAGGAGGTAAAAATATCATGATTTATGGAAAAGGGAGACCAAAATTGGTCTCTCTTTTCCATAGTTAACTATCTGATCTGGCAATTGTGTTTATCTTATTCTAGCGCAGTCCCTAAATCACGTCAATATAAAAGCACCTCTAACGAGGTGCTTTTCATTGTTTATTATCGATTCCTTTTTGCAGGAATAACAAAGATAAACAGCAGAGAGCTGATTAATAACAGGAAGGGGTAAAATAAAAAGGGAATAATCTGGAAAGCCGAAATGCTATACCCTAATTCTTGTGCTGCGGAAATAGCAACTAACATCTGGGCCCCATAGGGAATCACCCCTTGGAATACGCAAGAAAACGTATCTAACAGGGAGGCTGTTTTTTGTTTGGAAATTCCATAATCCACCGACATTTCCTTAGCAATCGGATTAGCCATCACAATGGCAACCGTGTTATTGGCTGTGGCAATGTCCATCATCCCGACCAAAACACCCATACCCAATTGGCCGCCTTTCTTCCCTTTAAATACTTTTTTGATCCAGCAAAGCAATGCGGCAAATCCGCCGTATTCACGAATCAGTGCACACATAGCTGCGACCAAAATTGCCACCATACTTGTTTCAAACATACCCGAAACGCCACTACCCATATTCGCCAAAAGAGCGGTAGGCGCTGTAGCATGAGTTACCAACATAATAATGGAGCCTGAAGCAATACCAATCAATAAAACCACAAAGACATTTAAGCCAATAATACCACCAATCAAGACCAAAACATAGGGAATGATCTGAATCAAATTATATTCTTTGATCGCAATATAGCCTAAATCAGCTTGAAAAGAAAACAAAAGGATTAGAACCAAGGCCACTAAAGCAGCGGGAAGAGCAATGGCAAAATTTTCCCGAAATTTATCCTTCATCGCGCAACCTTGGCCATTACAAGCTGCAATGGTCGTATCAGAAATGAAAGAAAGATTATCCCCAAACATTGCACCGCCCATTACAGAGCCAATGCACAAAGGCATAGAAAAACCAGAAGCAGCGGAAACCGCCACCGCAATAGGGGTAATCAAGGTAATGGTGCCAACAGAGGTACCCATGGCAGTGGAAACAAAACAACTAACCACAAAGAGGATAGCCACCGCATAACGGGCTGGAATAATCGAAAGCATAAAATATGCTACGCTTTCCGCGCTAGAGCGGCCGACCACCCCCACAAAAATCCCAGCGGCCATGAAGATTAAAATCATGGTGATAATGTTCTTATCGCCTACCCCTTGTCCCATAATTTCCAGCTTTTTATCAAAGCATAAAGTGGGATTCTGCAAACAGGCCACCAAAATGCCCACTAAAAAAGCGACAACAATGGGAATATTATAAAACCCCATTGGTATTTTTAACCCATATTCGAAAATAAGTCCTAACCCAAGATATAAAAACAGGAAAAAAACAATAGGAAGTAAAGCTTTGTAATTGGGTTGTTTCATCGTAAATACCCCTATAAATTGATAAAATAGTGTGTTTCATGACCATAATCATCCATGAAACGCGTACAGATAAAAATAAGATAGCGAATCTTTCTTTATTTGTCAAGATGATTTGTCTTTCTTTGCCTGGCCAAAAAAAGAATCTTTCCCAATAATATACTTTGTGATTTTGTAAAGTCTCATAAAACTATTGGCAAATTGTCGAAAAAATGCTATAATCTATTTAATTAATCTATTTTATTGTACTTGCGAGGTGGGATGGAAATGTCGATTGACCGTGAAGTCTTTCTTGCCAACCTACATCGGCTAATGAAAACACGGAATATTACCGTAGAAGATCTTTCTAAAGCTACTTTTTCTAGCTCTGACCATGTAAAACACTGGATGAGTGGGAAAACTGTTCCCCGCTGGGGTAATTTAATGCTTATTGCCAATCTGTTGGATGTTTCTGTCCACGATTTGATTATGCCAGTGGAAGAAAAAGAGCAAGAACAAGCTTAGTAGAATGCATGATTAAGCAGCCATAGGCTGCTTTTCTTTTTATGGCTTGGGCCTTTTTTCAAGGCAACACACCCCTCTACATCACAACATATAATGCTACCAAAAGGAGGCGAAATTATGGTAGTTTTATATGGAGAGACCTTACGTGATACAGGTAAAGGACCAGCAGTATTAGATATTTCCCGCTCTGCAATGGAAAATAGTGCTTATCGGCTTTCGTTCTGGACAGGGGAACATCTACAAATGACGCTAATGAGTCTTGAGCCCCGGGAAGAAATAGGTCTGGAAATGCATCCAGATGTGGATCAGTATCTTCGTGTAGAAGAAGGGGATGCGATTGTTCATTTAGGAAAAACACAACTTGCACCAGACAGCAGCTATCGCTTGACCAAGGATTGGGCAGCCTTTATTCCAGCAGGCATCTGGCACAATGTGATCAATATTAGCT
>CAKRYM010000185.1 GCA_934427095.1 uncultured Bacillota bacterium
GGTTTACGCCGTGGGCGCTTTATTGCCCCAGGGCTTTACCAGGCTTTTGCTACCAGCTGCGGAATGCGGCGAGCAAAAGCTGCCCATTTTAGGCTACACGGCTGTGGGCGTGCATAAGGGAAAATTGGTGGTGGCGGCGGAGAAAACGGACGAGCACCGGCGCTGGCATCCGAAATATTTCAACACGCCGGAGTTAGAAAGCCTGGTAAAAAAACGGCAACAGGAATTTCCCCATAACCGCATTATCCGGCAGCTTTCCCGTTGCGCCTTAGAATACGGCTGCTTTACGGCGCAAAACATTTTTTACCGCCGTTGGGAAGGGGGCATTCCTGCCAGCCCGGTTTGTAATGCGGATTGCTTGGCTTGCCTTTCCTTGCAGCCGGATCAGCAATCCCCTCAGCAGCGGATCAATTTTTGCCCCTTGGCAGAAGAAATCGCGGAAGTGGCCATCGCCCATCTAAAAGAAGCGCCGGAAGCCATGATTAGCTTCGGCCAAGGCTGCGAAGGAGAACCCAGCCTAAGCTACGAAGTGATTTGCGAGGCTATGGCCTTAATCCAGCAGGAAACCAAGCGCGGGGTCATCAACATCAACACCAATGCCGGCAATACCAAGGCCATCGGCCAGCTCTTGGCCAATGGCATGCAGTCCTTACGGGTGAGTATGTTTTCCCCCATTGCCGAGGAATACGAGGCGTATCACCGGCCCAAGAATTATACCTTTGCCGATGTTCTTGCTTCCTTGGCTTTAGCCAAAGCAGCAGGTGCGCCGGTAGCCATCAATCTTCTGGCTTATCCTGGCTTTACAGATACCCAAGCGCGGCTGGAAAAATTGGTGGAGCTGACCGCCACCTATCCCATTCGCCAGATACAAATGCGTAATTTGAACTGCGACCCTAGGCTGATGCTGCCTTTTTGCGGAGAAAGCCAGGCTATGGGCATGCGGCAATTCCTGTCTGAGCTGAAACGGCTGGCGCCCAATGTAGAAATCGGCAGTTACAGCCATGATCTTTGCGGCACGCATCAGGACTAAAGATTGGACCTTGGAAAAATTTTGTCAACTTTCCCTATTTACATTGCCGCGGTTTTGTGATAAGATATACGGGCTGAGTTAAACCAGCACTAGGTGAAGAAAGAGGTGACAATCATGAAGGAAGGTATCCATCCCAAGTACTACGAAGCAGAGGTCATTTGCTCCTGCGGGAACCGCTTCAAGACCGGCTCCACCAAACCGGAGATTAAGGTTGAAGTTTGCTCCCAGTGCCATCCTTTCTATACCGGCTCCAAGCGTCTCCTGGTGGAGAGCGGCGGCCGCGTAGATAAATTCCGTAAAAAGTACGGTCTGTAAGCTTGGCGATTTTAACGCCCTCTTTCGGAGGGCGTTTTCTTTTTTTGCCGTAAAAAAAACAGATACCCAAAGGTATCTGTTTTTTGTTTGGTTGCTTTGCTCCTTAAAGCCAGCCCAAAAAGCGCAGGCCAAAGACAAAGAGGAATAAGGTCAGCAAACAGAACAAATTGGAAAAGACCATAATCAAGGAAGCCAAACGATGGTCTGCGCCCATTTGATAAGCCATGGCAAAGCTAGAGGCCGCGGCCGGTGAGCCGAACACCACCAGCATCACCGCCAATTCCACTCCGCGCAAGCCCAGGGCCACGCTAAGGCTCAAGAAAAGCAGGGGCATCACCAGGACTTTCAACAAGGAAGCGGTCAAAGCCCAGCGCACGCAATCCTTTTCCCCGCGGATTTTCAAACTGGCGCCCATGGTCAACAAGGACAAGGGCATAGTCAAATCCGCCAATTGATTCAACGGGGTCAGCAGCAGTTTGGGCAAGGTTAAGCCCAGCAAAGAGCCGATCACCCCCAGGACGCAAGCCAAAAACAAGGGGTTTAAAAGCACGGTTTGCCAGAGAGAGCCCGCCTGCTTTTTTTGCTCCGCAGAAGAAAGGACCAGTACCGAAGCAATGGTATTATAGGGCGCCATAATGACCAGCACCATGCCCAGCAAAGCCGTGCCTTCGCTACCTGCCAGGCTATAGACCAAAGGCACGCCCAAAACCAATAAATTCCCGCGGAAGCTCCCCTGGATAAAGGCAGCAGCAGCGGAACGATCCTTTAAGAAACGAGGCACCAGCCAACAAAGGAGGAGTAGGAATACCGTGGTTCCCCCGGCAGAAAGGGCCAGCAAGCGCCAATCAAAGGCCTGACGCACATCAGTACCCAAGAGATTCAGAAACAGGAGAATGGGCATGGCGATATGAAACAGGAGTTTGGTGCCAATCTGGACAAAATCTTCCCCAAAGAAACCCTGGCGCCGCAGGAGAAAGCCCAAGGCCATCAAGACAAAAATGGGAAACATGGCTTCAAAGCTGTAGGACAAAGCCGACATTTTTCCACCTCCTGCTGAACTTTTCTTCATTATATCACGGGAATATCATAAAGAAAATAAAGAAGCACCTTTCTTTTCCGGGAAAGTTTTGATATAATCGTGTCATATCCAAGGGGACATCCCCATCTTCCGCCGAAATGGGGGATATCCTCGGAGCATTCCCATACCAAAGGAGCTTCCCATGAATACCTTGTTTTTTCTGGGCTATCTTGTGATCGCCCTGCTATTTGTATTGATTCAAATTTTCCTTTCCCTTCGGCCGGGGAAAATCTGGGGTCTGGTACTGCCAGCAGGCTTTTTTCTGTTGGTGGGCATGAGCGTCCTAAATTGCTTACCGGAAGCGATGGGCATCACCTATAATG
>CAKRYM010000186.1 GCA_934427095.1 uncultured Bacillota bacterium
ATTATGTTCCGCGGCCGGGAAATTACCCATCCAGAGCTAGGGAGGGCCCTGTTAGAAAAAATGACCGAGCTGTTGGCGGAAGTAGCAGTCATTGAAAAGGCCCCCAAAGTCGAAGGGAAGAATATGACCGCCATCTTCGTACCGAAGGGAAACAAATAATTGTCAGAAAAGAGGGAAATTTATGCCTAAAATGAAGAGCCACCGCGGTACTGCGAAACGCATTAAAGTGACCGGTACCGGGAAATTCAAACGTCATCACGCTTACTGCAGCCATAAATTGGCTTGCAAAACCATGAAACAGAAACGCGGCCTCCGTCAGTCCGCTATTGTGACCGACGCTAATGCCAAACAGTTGGCTAAGCTGCTGCCCTACGCGTAATTTGGGGCTGAAAATTCATCATAAGGAGATAATCATATGACCAGAGTTAAAAGAGGCCAAGCACGGCATCAGCATCATAAAAAAGTCCTGAAACTGACGAAAGGCTATCGCGCTTCTAAATCCAAACTGTACCGCGTGGCCAATGGGCAGCTGCTTCATTCCCTGTATAATTCCTTTGCCCATCGTCGCAAAAAGAAGGGCGATTTCCGCAAGCTGTGGATCACCCGTATCAACGCTGCCGCCCGCATCAATGGTATGTCTTACAGCACCATGATTCATGGGTTGAAGAATGCCGGCGTGGATGTGAACCGCAAGGTTTTGGCGGATTTGGCAGTGAACGATGCTTCCGCCTTTGCTCAGTTCGCAGAACTGGCCAAAGCCAATCTGTAATTTTTGCCAAGACAAGCCGGCTTTTGCCGGCTTTCTTTTTTCTCCCCTTTGCTAAGCTTGTTTTCCTGAAGGAGTCCCTGGATATGGAGAAGATTACATCTAAGGATAACCAATATCTCAAGATTTGCCGGGCCATGCCCCTGAAAAAAGGCCGGCAGCGTTATGGCTGTTATTTGGTGGAAGGGGTACGTTTGGCAGAAGAGGCTCTGTTTGCTAGAGCCCGCATTCGCTTTGCCTTGTTTCAAGCAGAGCGTAGCGCGGAACCGCGAATCGCCAGGCTCATCCAAAGGATGGAGAAAGAAAAGATTCCCATGGCTTCTGTGCCAGAAACGTTGTTTCATAGCGCCGCGGCCACGGAGAACCCCCAGGGAGTTATGCTCCTTTTGGCTTTGCCAGAAGAAAAACCCCTGCCTAAGGTAGCTGGAGCTTGTTACGCTTATGCCGACGGGGTGCGGGACCCGGGAAATTTGGGTACCATTTTGCGGACGGCTTTTGCCGCTGGGGTAAAAGGCTTGCTGCTTTCACCGGATAGCGCGGATTTGTATAACCCAAAGGTGGTGCGTTCTTCCATGGGGGCCATTTTCCGCTTGCCGGTATTTACCTGCGCCAGCCGGGAAGAGGCCTTAGGCATAATGCAATCGTTGCAGGCAGAAATCCTGGTAGCAGCGATGGATGGCAAGGATGTGCGCGCCCTTACGCCCATTTTGCGTAAGACCCATGTCTGGATTTTGGGCTCAGAGGCCCAGGGGGCGGCGGCCTTCTGGCGAGAACAGGCCACGGGCATCGTGAGCCTGCCTATGGCAGCAGAGGCGGAATCCCTAAATGTTGCTTCTGCGGCAGCGGTATTGTTTTACCAAAGCCTGTTTGCGCGAGAATAATTCATAGATTCCATCGTATAATACTTGCTGATTTCACAGGGTTATGGTATAATTTCATTAAGAATGTCCACAAATGCCTTTCCTCCATTATGGACGAAAGGCATTTCTCATCATCAATGAATGAAATTGGAGGAAAACCAGATGCAAGAGAAGTTGGCGGAATTGGAAAGCAAAGCGCGGGCGCAAGTAGCAGTCGCTGCGGATGCGGACAAATTGACGGAACTTAAAGTCGCCTATCTGGGGAAAAAAGGGGAGATTACCCAGCTTTCTCGTTTGATGGGGCAAATGTCCGCTGCGGAAAGACCTGCTTTTGGGGCTATGGTGAATCAGGCCAAAGCCAATGTGGAGCAGGCAATTGAACAGCGCATGGCAGAGTTAAAACAGGCGGAGCTTGCAGCACGCTTGGAAAAAGAAACCATTGATGTTACTCTGCCTGGGTCTCGATTTCCCCGCGGTAACCGCCATATCCTGAGTCTGGTCCGTCAGCAGATGGAGGATATCTTCATTGGCCTGGGCTTTACCATTGAGGACGGCCCAGAGGTAGAGACGGATTATTATAACTTTGAGGCTTTGAACATCCCGGCGGAACATCCTGCTCGGGAAATGCAGGACAGCTTCTATTTTAGCGAAAAAATGGTACTGCGTACCCAGACCTCTGCTGCGCAAGTTCATACTATGGAAAAGATGAAAGGCCAGCTTCCTGTGAAAATTATTTCCCCTGGCGTGGTGTATCGCCGGGATGACGACGCTACCCATTCGCCCATGTTCCATCAAATGGAAGGGCTGGTCATTGACGAGCATGTGACCTTTGCGGATTTACGGGGCACCTTGCTGATGTTTGCCCAGCAGATGTTTGGCGAGGACAGAGAAATCCGCCTGCGGCCTAGCTATTTCCCCTTCACGGAACCTTCTGCGGAAGTTGATATCAGCTGCTTTAACTGTGGTGGTAAAGGCTGCCGCCTTTGCAAGGGCACTGGTTGGATCGAGGTATTAGGTTCTGGTCAGGTGCATCCCCGTGTTTTGGAAATGTCCGGCTATGATCCGGAAAAATGCTCCGGTTTTGCCTTTGGCATGGGCATTGAA
>CAKRYM010000187.1 GCA_934427095.1 uncultured Bacillota bacterium
GTGATGGGGTGTAGCCAAGTGGTAAGGCATCGGTTTTTGGCACCGACACTCGCAGGTCCGAATCCTGCCACCCCAGCCAAATATGAGCCATTAGCTCAGTCGGTAGAGCACCTGACTTTTAATCAGGGTGTCCGCGGTTCGAATCCGCGATGGCTCACCAAAACAAATCCCCTGTTAACCTATTTGTAAATAGGTTAACAGGGGATTTGTTGTTGATTTTATCCCCCTTTCTAAGGGAAACTCTCTTGGCCGCAAAAAATCGGAAATAAAACTTCTGCACAGAAAACAGGGACAAAATGTCACCTTTGCCGCTTGTACATCATAGAATACCATTGGCTGCGGCCAGAAAGGAGATGGTTTGATGACCACGAATTTGACGAATACTACCGCTCTCTAAACCCAGACTTGCCCCTCTGTTGGGTATCAGTCCGCTTCCATCTGTGTCCCTGTCACCGTTACCCCCTTTGCCCAGGCAGGTGCCACGCTTACTAAGTGCTGCGGCGCTGCAACCGTTATGCCTGGTATTACCCCCTGTTCTGGATTGAAGAACGGTGCTTGCTCCTTCACCATCAGCCAGGATATCTGCGTTGCCGTACCCGTGGAATTCGGCGCTGTGGCCACGGTTGGTGATACCTTCGTCAGCTGTAACGGCGCTTCTGAAATGGATATTTGCACTACCTGTGAACAGACTGCACCGGCTGTTGATCCGACGCCTGTCGTTTAACCCGCCAGTAATGTACCTTGTGTAAATTGATGTTTCGCCTCCTATCCCAAACGTCTTAATATAAGCTGATTTAGCAGGAAAAAAGAGGAGCTGACCCGTCCTAACCGGACTGGTCAGCTCCTCTTTTTTCGCCTAAATAAGGCGACGCAATGGAAAAATGGGAAGAGGAAGGAAAAATATCATCTTTGCTTTTGCAAAGAAAAGAACAACCAATTTTTTTACCCCTTTGTTACCAAGGGCTTTTTACTACCGGGGATGTCCCCTACCCCATTTAAGATAAGCCTGGGTCGGTAGGGAAATTTCGGTACGTCTTCTCGATTGGTTACCCCAGACAAGACCAAAACCGTGTCTAAGCCGCTTTCAATCCCCGCTACAATATCCGTATCCATCCGGTCTCCGATCATTACTGCATCCTCAGAATGGACATCCAAAATCCTTAGGCCGGTTCGCATCATTAAAGGGTTGGGTTTGCCAACAAAATATGCGTTCTGGCCAGTGGCCATTTCGATAGGGGCGATCATGGCCCGGCAGGCTGGAAAAACCCCGTCCTCAGAGGGGCCGATCACATCGCTGTTGGTACCGATCAACCGGGCGCCTTTTCGCACCAGCTGAACCGCTTTCATCATATTCTCATAATGATAGGTATTGCCTTCGCCAATGATCACATAATCCGGGTCCACGTCGTTCATGGTAATGCCTTCATCATGGAGCGCCATAATCAACCCGGTACCCCCAATCACATAAGCGCTGCCGCCGAGCCGTTGACTGCTGATAAATTTTGCCGTAGCCTGAGCGCTGGTATAAAACCGGCTCTCATCCACAGAAAGCCCCATACGAGCTAACTTTTGCTGTAATTCTTTTGGGGTACGCTCAGGAGAATTCGTCAGGAAAAGAAAATTCTTCTTTTCCGCATACAGCCAGTCCACAAACTCCTTTACCCCTGGCAATAAGCGGTTACCGTGATAGATCACACCATCCATATCACAAATAAACCCTTGTTTTTTTCTTAATGCTTCCATTTGTTTCCTCTCATTTTTTCTATCCATTTCTTTTTCTAAGGTTACTATACGAAAATTTCATCAAATCCACCAGCAAGGTTTTGTAAAATCCATGCAAAAAGCGCGCTTTCTGAAGAAAAGCGCGCTTTACTTTATTTTCCCTTTGGTAAAGTTACCTGTATTGTTGTGCCCTGATTTGGGCAGCTCTCTAAAGTGATTCGGCCACCCAAATGCTGCACGGCATGTTTGACAATGGAAAGCCCCAGTCCTGTGCCGCCAGATTCCCGGGAATGGCTTTTATCCACCCGGTAAAACCGCTCAAAGACACGATCTTGATGTTCCAAGGGAATACCAATCCCTGTATCCTTTACGGTCAGCACAGCTTCCCCCTCTTTATTTTCTACAGTAACCGTCACTGACCCACCGGGCTGATTATACTTTACCGCATTGTCGCAAAGATTAAACACTGTTTCCGTCACCAAACGCGGTACGCTACGAAGTACAGTTTTTTCCCCCTGCAACATGATTTGCACTTCCTTCTCTCTCGCAGCATCTTGCAAGGAGGAAACGACCTCGGTTGCGGTTTCATAAAGGTCCACATCCTCATAAGGAAGTTCGCTTCCCTCGTCCAATTGGGAAAGACGGATCACGTCCTCAATCAACGTGACCAACCGAGCTGCTTCCCGCCGGATATGTCCCACAAAGCGTGGCATATCTTCCGGCTTTACCAGCCCATTTTCCATCAGCTCCGCACTACCCATAATGGATTGCAAGGGCGTTTTTAGTTCATGGGACACGTTGGCGGTAAATTCCCGTCGATTCCGTTCCGCATAAGTCTGAGCAGTTGTATCAAAGGCCAATAGCACCGCGCCAATCACCGCATGATTGGATTCAATACGGCTAATGTCAATCTGATATTCTCGTTCATCTCGCTCCAAACGCACCTGTGCAAATCCATTGGCAAAAGCTTTGTCAATGGA
>CAKRYM010000188.1 GCA_934427095.1 uncultured Bacillota bacterium
CCCTGGTACAGAAGGGTTGACCCAGAAAATTATCCGCTTAGCTGTGGAAGGGGCCTATGCCTTAGCCGCAGGGCAAATCCCCGATATTTTGCCGGACGATATTCGGGAAAAACGGTTGTTCATGCATAGAGAGCAGGCTATTCATGCTTTACATGCGCCCGAAAATTTTGGTGAGCTGGAAATGGCCCGCCGTACTTTGGCTTATGAGGAATTCTTCCTCTTGCAACTTTTGGCTGCGGATACTGCCCAACCGGGGATTAGGGTTGCGCGGCCTTTGGACGGGGAAAGCCGGGATAATGGCCAGATTTTGGCCCACTTTGCCCAGGCCTTGCCCTATACTTTGACCGCTGCCCAAAACCGGGTGGTGGGGGAAATTTATCAGGATATGGATGAAGAAACCCCTATGTCCAGGCTGGTTCAGGGGGATGTGGGCAGCGGCAAAACCGCGGTGGCTGCGGCTGCCATTTATAAATGCTGCGCCCGAGGACAACAGGCGGTGCTGATGGCGCCAACGGAAATTTTGGCGGGACAGCATTATCAAAGCCTTTTACCTACCATGCTGAGCCTGGGCTTTTCCATCGGTCTTTTGACCGGCAGTACCAAGATGAGCGAACGCAGGGCGGTATTGGCCCAGCTGGAAAGCGGTGTGCTGAACTGTATTGTGGGTACTCATGCTTTGTTGCAGGATACGGTGAAGTTTGCCAATTTGGGCTTAGCCATTACCGACGAGCAGCATCGGTTTGGCGTGGCCCAGCGGGCTAAGCTGAGGCGGAACGGCCAGGTGGATATGCTGATTATGACGGCTACCCCCATTCCCCGTACTTTAGCCATGACCATATACGCGGACCAGAAGCTCTCGGTTATCGACCAGCTGCCTCCTGGCCGACAGCCCATTGATACTTATGCGGTACCTTATTCTTATGAGCAGCGGGTCCATGCCTTTGTGGAGAAGCAGGTAGCCCAGGGCCGGCAGGCCTTTATTGTTTGCCCTCTCATTGAGGAAAGCGAAAAAAGCGATTTAGATAGCGCCAAAGCCCTGTATGAACAGTTGCAACGGGAAGTTTTCCCCCAGCGACGTTTGGGCTTGCTGCATGGAAAAATGAAACCCCAGGAAAAAGACAGCGTCATGCAGGAATTTTATCAGGGGAATTTGGATATTTTGATTTCCACCACCGTGGTGGAAGTGGGGGTGAACGTGCCTAATGCTACGGTAATGGTGATTCGGGATGCAGAGCGCTTTGGCTTAGCCCAGCTCCATCAGCTGCGGGGACGTATCGGCCGGGGCAGCGAGCAGTCCTATTGCATTTTGCTGCACAATGCCCGTACCCAAGTGGCCCAGGAAAGAATGCATATCATCAGCACCGTGTCCGATGGCTTTGCCTTGGCGGAAGCGGATTTGGAGCAGCGGGGTCCAGGGGAAATCTTTGGCCAGCGGCAAAGCGGCTTGCCGGAGCTGCGCCATGGGGATTTGTTCCGGGACGCGGATTTGCTGGAAGCGGCCCATCATGATGTAGCCCGTATCCGTAAAGAGGGTTTGCCGTTGCCTGAAGCCTTGCAGGCAGAAAAGGAAAGCCTCTTAGCGAAATTGTCTCTGTGATGGCACTCTGGGGTGATGCTAGGGTATGTTCCTGATATGCTGGGGATAAATGAAAACGGCGGCAAAGAATGCCGCCGTTTTTTGTCTATTTCCCCCTTCGTTTAGGCCGGGGTTAACGCTGCATTTCTGTCATAAGGGCTTGAAATTCTGCCGTATCCTGGAGAAAAGCAAATTCCTCTTTGGTAGAGAGTTCCTGGCAAAGAATGTCTACTAACCGGCTAGACAAAAAGGTGGCCCCAGCGCTTGTGGCTTTGCGGTATAAGGGGGAATCCTGAGAATGCCACTCCTGTTTCATGGCCGGCAGCATTTTTTGCAGGAGGAATATGCTCATGGCAGGGTCCTTCTTTTCTAGGGCCAATTGTAAATGGGCCTGGTAACGCATCCATTCTGGAAAGCAAAATTGTTGGATAAGGGTTTCATACAAATCCGCAAAATATTCTGCATCACTATGGCAATGATCAAACAAGGCAATTTCCAGCATATTGATTAAAGCAGTTTGGATATCGGTAACTCCTTTTAGCACCTGATGCTCCCCAATTTTTTCCGCTTCTGCGTACTTTTTCTGCTGTTGATAAAGAAGGGCCAGCTGCTCCTCCTGATCAATGGAAGAATAAGGCAGCGTATGGATGAGTTCCTCTGCTTTGGCAAAAGTATCCCTTTTAAGCCTTGTTGGATAAAAAGGAGTAGAGAAACGGAATCCCGTTGTGCTATACTGGAAAAAGAGAATGGAGAGACAAAGGGGGAGGACATATGCCTACCTTAGCGGAAACGGCCAACGGGTCGGTTTGGGTAGTCTGGTTGACCGGCGGCTTGTTGTTTGTGGTGTCCATCGTGTTGTTAAGCGGCAAGGGTAGCTTTTTGATCGCTGGCTACAATACCGCGCCAGCAGAAGAAAAGCTAAATATGATGAGAAAAAGCTTTGCCGGATCATGGGCGCAGGCTTGCTGCTGGTGTCTATCATCATTGTGGTGATGGGTTTGTTTGCGGAGGTTCTGCCGGAAAGCACAGCCTATATCGGCGGCGGCATCATTTTGCTGGATGTAATCGTTA
>CAKRYM010000189.1 GCA_934427095.1 uncultured Bacillota bacterium
CCGTCCTCCCTGCCTTGGAAAGCGGAAACCGGCAGCCGGTCGCCCAAATTGGCCTCCATAGGCCGCAGGATATCCCGGACAAAGGCGTTTTCCTCTGCTTTTGCCGGCGCCTTATCTTCTGCGGTGGCCCAAGCTGCAGGGATATTCACCTCATGAATGGCGGTAATACCCGCGTCCACCGCTTTTTTGTTCATTTCTACAATGTCATTGCCTTTTTTACCATAGGCATTGGTAATGCTTTCATAAAGAGCAGCTTTAGCCACATCCATGGGAATTACCCCTGTTAACTGGAAAAAGGCTGCCTGCATCACCATATTGGTACGATTGCCTAAGCCCAAATTCCGGGCAATATTCACGGCATCAATAGTGTAGAATTTTCCTTTGGCCGCCGCCAGCTTCCGTTTCAAATCCGCCGGCAAGTTTTCTTCCAATTCCTGATCGTTCCAAGTGGTATTCAGCAGGAAGACGCCACCTTCCTTTAACCCCTCCAAAAGATCATATGTATGAACATAGGACTGGTTAGAGCAGGAAATGAAATCCGCCTGATTAATCAGATAAGGCGCTTTGATCTGTTCTTTCCCAAAACGCAAATGGGAAATGGTAATGCCACCGGATTTCTTGGAGTCATAGCTAAAATACGCCTGAGCATAAAGATCCGTTTTGGAACCGATGATATCTACCGCCTGCTTATTGGCGCCAACCGTGCCGTCGGAACCTAAGCCCCAGAATTTGCACTGAATTGTGCCTTTGGGCAGCACATCGATGATAGCACCCCGTTGCAAAGAGGACTGGTTTACATCGTCCATAATGCTCAGAGTAAAATGATCCTGGGGGCAAGGGGCAGCCAAGTTATCAAAAGCAGCCACAATATCCGCTGGAATCGTATCCTTACTGCCCAAACCATAGCGGCCGCCAATAATTTTGGGCGCATTTTCTTTGCCATAGAAGCAGCTACGTACATCCAAATACAGGGGTTCGCCAGGCGCGCCTGGGGTCTTTACCCGATCTAGTACTGCAATACGCTCAACGGTCTTAGGCAAAGCCTTAAGGAAATAATCTGCAGCAAAGGGACGATACAAATGCACCTTTAACAAGCCAACTTTGCGCCCCTGGGCATTCAGTTGCTGCACCACGCTTTCCGCGGTATCACAAACAGAACCCATGGCCACCATAACGTCAGTGGCGTCTTCTGCGCCTACATAATTGAACAAGCGGTAATCCCTGCCCGTCAGCTTGCTAATTTCCGCCAAATAACCGGCAACAATATCCGGTACCGCTTCCGTATAAGGGGTTGCGGCTTCTCTAGCTTGGAAAAAGATATCCGGGTTCTGATTCGTACCCCGTACCACTGGATGTTCCGGATTCAAGGCCCGCTGACGGAAAGCAGCCAAGGCCTCTTGGTCCACCAATTTGGCCAAATCCGCATAATCCAAGGCTTCAATCTTCTGCTGCTCATGACTGGTACGGAACCCGTCAAAGAAATGGAGGAAAGGCACTCTGGCTTTGATGGAGGCTAGATGAGCCACCCCAGCCAAATCCATCACTTCCTGCACACTGCCAGAGGCCAACATCGCAAAGCCCGTCTGTGCGCAAGCCATGACATCGCTGTGGTCACCAAAAATATTCAGAGCATGGGTAGCCAAAGACCGAGCAGAAACATGAATTACACAAGGCAAAAGTTCCCCAGCTATTTTATACATATTGGGGATCATCAATAAAAGCCCCTGCGATGCAGTATAAGTAGTGGTTAAAGAGCCCGCGGAAAGAGAACCGTGTACCGCGCCAGCCGCGCCACCCTCTGACTGCATTTCCATCACCTTCACGGGGTAACCAAAGATATTCTTCTGCCCTTTTGAAGACCATTCGTCAACATACTCTGCCATGGGGGAACTAGGCGTGATGGGGAAAATCGCTGCGACTTCCGTAAAGGCGTAGGATACATACGCCGCCGCTTTGTTGCCGTCCATGGTTTTCATTTTCTTTGCCACAACATGACCCTCCTTTACTGATATCGGGTTTCGCATCAAACTTCTTTTTGTAGTATTTTTATTCGCAAAAAGAATCTATTACGATAAATTTAGTATACCTGAAATGGGCCGGATTGTCTATCGCTTTCTCAACGAAAGTTCTGGAAAAGAGCAGATTTTTCCTATATTGTGTTTCCGTACAAAAGGCGGTATAATAGTAAAACATAAGGAGATAGGGCTATGCTGCCCTGCCGCTGATTTTATGCAGGAAGGCAGGTTGCTGATGACCAAGAAAGAGAAGTCCGATACCTACGCCTTTGACCGGCGAGTTTATCATTTGCTTCAGCCCGCGGTACGCTTTTTTATGCAAAAAAAATACCGCTTTCACGGGGAAAAAATCCTGCCAAAGGAAAGACCTTGCCTCGTCTATGTCAACCATCAAGGCGGTGCCATGGACCCTGTGCTTTTGGCCGCAGCCTTTCCTCGCCATATGTATTTTGTAGCCTCTGAGCATGTCTTACGGCATCGAGGCAGCGCCATCTTTATGCATTTGACTCACCCTATCCTCCGGGTCAAAGGGAAGACCGATTCTGCCAGCGCTCTGGCCATTCTTCGGCAATTGCAAAAGGGCCGCAGCGTATGCGTATTTATTG
>CAKRYM010000190.1 GCA_934427095.1 uncultured Bacillota bacterium
AGGGGATGCGGATCATCCAGGATCCCGCAGCCCCTTGTTTTGGTATTGATGCTGTCCTATTAGCGGATTTTGCGGAAGTTTTTCCAGGTAGCAAAGGATTGGATTTGGGAACAGGAACCGGTATCATCCCTTTATTATTGTATGCAAAATGTCCACAATGCCGGCTATGGGGAATTGAACTCATGGCAAAAATGGCGGATATGGCAGTGCGGTCTATTCGATTAAACCAGCTTGAACAGGATATTCAAATCATACAAGGGGATCTACGCTTATTATCTCAGCAGGTACCTGAGGCTTCGTTTGATTTTGTCACAGCAAATCCCCCTTATTTTAAAACAAATACAGGAAAAGTGAGTCAGGATACTTTACGTGCCGCAGCTAGATCAGAACGATTCTGTACACTGGCAGATATTTTTGCAGCGGCTATGTATAGCTTAAAACCAAAGGGCGCCCTATTTATGATTCATCGTGCGGAACGTAAAAAGGAAATTTCGTCTTTTGCTTGCAAAGAACAAATGCAGCTAGCTAGTTTACGCATGATACGCCCGTATGCAGAAGCCGAGGCTAATTTAATGCTGGTGAAGTTTATCAAATATGGGGTTGGAGAAACCAAACAGAAACAAGATCTCATTGTGTATCAAGGTAAGCAGCAGTACTCCGAAGAAATGGAAGCAATTTATCGGGGGAGAAAATGACTGAAATTGGCAAATTATATTTGGTGGCTACGCCCATTGGTAATTTAGAAGATATGAGTATCCGTGGACTGAACACCTTAAAAGAAGCGGACATCATCGCTGCGGAAGATACCCGCGTTAGTGGTAAACTCTTATCCCATTTTGGGATAAGTAAGCGGCTGATTTCTTATTATGAGCATAATAAGAAATCTCGCCAAGATATTCTTTTGCGTTTATTGCGTGAGGGAAACAATATTGCCTTAATCTCCGATGCGGGAACTCCTGCGATATCTGATCCTGGTGCAGATATCGCTGCTGCTGCCATTGCCGAAGGGATCCCAGTCATCGCAATTCCTGGGGCAAGTGCAGTACTTACGGTTTTAGCCGCGTCTGGCCGTTCGACCTCTGCTTTTTGTTTTGAGGGGTTTCTCCCCAGGGAGAAAAAAGAGCGGCGGCTTAAGTTAGAACAGCTTGCCCAAGAAAAACGTACTCTTGTTCTTTATGAGGCTCCGCATCGGCTAAAGCAAACCCTGACGGATTTGGCTGCCTATTTTGGTGCCGAAAGAGGCATGAGTATTGGCAGGGAATTAACAAAGCTTCATGAAGAAATGCTTTATGGCACGATTGCGGAAATGCAAGCGCATTTCGAAACAGTAGAGCCAAGAGGCGAATTTGCTTTGGTAATTGAGGGGTGCCCGGAATTAATGCCAGAGCCGCTGGATATGAAGAAAGTTGCTCAGGAATTTTTACAAATGCTTGCAGATGGGTATAGTAGAAAGGATGCCGCAAAAGTGTTGGCGGCAAAATACGACTGTAAAGCCAAGCAAATCTATGAAATCGGCTTGAAAGATTGACTTTAGAACCATAAATTGCTAAAATTGAAAAGATAAATAATCCTTGGAGGCGGTTTTCATGAGTAAACCTACGTTTTATATTACTACGCCTATTTATTATCCTAGCGATACGCTGCATATTGGCCATGCCTATACTACAGTTGCTGCTGATACTATGACCCGATATAAAAAAATGCGTGGCTATGATACCTATTTCCTGACTGGTTCTGATGAACATGGGCAGAAAATTCAACGCCGGGCAGAAGCCGCAGGGATGAAACCCAAGGAATTCGTGGATAAAATCATTCTCAGTTTCAAAGAATTGTGGAAGCTTCTCCAAATTGAAAATGATGATTTCATCCGTACTACTGATCCGGAACATGAAAAATTTGCCCAGGAATTGTTCCAGAAGATTTATGATCAGGGTGATATTTATAAATCCGAATATGAAGGATGGTATTGCACCAGCTGCGAGACCTTTTTCACGGAGCTGCAAGTCGGGGAGGAGCATATTTGCCCAGACTGCGGTAAACCAGTGGAAAAAATGAAGGAAGAAAGCTATTTCTTCAAAATGAGCAAATATGCGGATCGGTGGTTAAAATTCATTGAGGAAAACCCTGATTTTATCCAGCCGGAAAGCCGTAAAAATGAGATGATCAATTTCGTCAAACAAGGTTTGGATGATCTTTGCGTATCCAGAACCACCTTTGACTGGGGGATTCCAGTTCCTTTTGATCAGAAACATGTAATCTATGTTTGGTTTGACGCCTTGATTAACTATATTTCCGCCTTGAAAAAGGGGGATGGCAGTCTGTATGAAAAATATTGGCCTGCAGATGTGCATTTGGTAGGGAAAGATATCATTCGTTTCCATACCATTATTTGGCCGATCATGCTTATGGCTGCTGATTTACCGCTGCCTAAAACCGTACTTGGTCACGGCTGGGTTTTGTTAGGTGATGGCAAAATGAGCAAATCTAAGGGCAATGTAGTAGATCCCGTTGTCCTTTGCAAAAAGTATGGCGTGGATGCTATTCGGTATTTCCTCATGCGGGAAATGGCCTATGGCATGGACTGCACCTATTC
>CAKRYM010000191.1 GCA_934427095.1 uncultured Bacillota bacterium
CGAAAAGATGCTGTAAAAAAAACACAGCAACCAGAATGGTTGCTGTGAGCCGTTTTTTCACAACGAAACACCTGGACCTCCGTACTCGCGGGGAAAGCAAAAAATTTGAGCAGGTCTCCTGACTCGCGCATCCTCAGTTGTATACGACCTTCTCAGGAAATTTCCCAATGGTAGACTTTCGTCATGTATACAACCTCCACGCATACAGTGGCGGTACCGTCCCGGATTCTCACCGGGTTCACTATTCTCCGCAAAGTTCTAGAGAAACTTAGCGGCACTCAAATCTATATTTATTTTAATTGAACAGTGGTCATTATATAGCAAGTTTTATTTTTTGTCAACGGCCTTAACCCGTATTTTCTACATTTTCTCCCTCTATAAAAAAGAGCGGTAAAAGCCAAATCGCTGCTAAATATGTCTCAATCTAGAAAAACAAAAATTGGCGTGACAGATGTCACGCCAAAAATATAAACAATCTTCTTGAATGAATTTACAGCAATAGATAGAGCAAACGGATAAGACCGTTTTCTAAAAGCTCTAAAACAATAAACACAATAATGGGCGAAAAGTCCAAACCAAAGGCTTGCATGGGTAAAAGCCGACGGCACAAGTTCAATGGGGGCTCTGTCACCTCATAAATAAACCGTACCACCGGGTTATAAGGGATTCGTATCCAAGATAAAATCACATTAGCGATTAACAATAAATAGTAGGCACGAAAAATTGCATGCACCAAATTAATTAATAGAATCGCAATACCCCTCCTTTAGCAAACATCAGGAGCGCAGCCACTGATTAGAGGAAAATCTTTCATCATTAGAAGAAGAGGTGGAAACAGGATTATCCTTAGGCATAATCTGACCGCTTACATCGACCTGAGAAGAGCTGAAAATGAACGTGCCACCAGAAATTTTACGCGGAACGCCGTCCAAGGCAAAAACAGCGCCAGAAAGGAAATCCACCATACGCTGGGCAACATCCTTCTCCATTTCTTCAAAATTAACCACAGCAACCTTCTTTTCTTTAATATGACGGGCAATTTCCTGCATATCATCATAAGAAGTTGCTTTGAACAAGACAATTTCCAGGTTCTCAGCAGTTTTATTGCGCGTGGGGACGCTGATCAGATTAGATTTTTTCCTTTTTTCCTCAGTCCTCTCTTTCCCCAGGGACTGCTTAGGTTCCAACGGAATATCCGGTTCGTCAAATTTAAAGGTCGTATCATCGACCATTTCATCGTTGCCGTTTTCATCCTTGAAGAAAATATTGCTCAGTTTATCAAGAAAGGCGCTCACGGTAATACTCCCCTTCCAAATTAATAAAAACACCCTAAATGTTGTTGTTCTCCACAAACAGAGATAATCCTGCTAAATGGGAAAGATTTGCCATGGATATTTCTGGATTTTCCCTTTTATCCCTTTTGTTTCGTATAATCCCGCTGCCCAAAAATAGAACTACCCACACGGACAATGGTAGCGCCTTCTTCAACAGCCATCTCAAAATCGTGGCTCATCCCCATAGACAATTCTCTTAAACAGCAATTTGGCCGCGAAATTTTCTGTTCTTCTGTCTTAAGCTCGCGTAATTTTGCAAAACATGCCCGAATCGCTTGTCCATCATCCGTATGGGGACCAATCGTCATCAACCCATCTACAGAGAGATGAGGGAAGCGAGGAATTTCATCCAAAAAACCTCTAAGCTCACCCACCATTAGGCCGCTCTTGGTTTCCTCTTCCGCAATATTCAGTTGCACAAGACAATGGGTAATGATATTCGCCTTAGCGCTGCGTTTTTCTATTTCCTCTGCTAATTCTAATCGATCCAAGGAGTGAATGAGAACCGTCTTGCCAATGATATATTTGACTTTATTGGTCTGTAAATGACCGATCAAATGCCAACTTAGATCAGGCCGTACTTCATACTTAGTAAGTAATTCTTGGACTCTATTTTCTCCAAAACTCATTTGCCCAGCAGATACTGCTTCTAAGATATTTTCCATAGGAAAGGTCTTAGATACGGCCAGCAGTTTCACCTCATCTGCAGCATAAGGGCTTCTTTCCTGTGCAGCCTGGATACGGCTACGCACTTCACGTAATTGTTCTTCAATCATGCTTCTTCCTTCATTCTTAAGCCAACTAACCAAAACCGGCTTTTTTATTTTTTAAACGATATATTTTTTACTATTTAGCAAAAATCTTTTGGCCTGCCCTTGCAAAGGCTGGATGCGTGGCCACACGATCGGTAGCGCTTAATTCCTCGATTAATGCAACTTTATCATCCTGCCATAGTACTGTTACTGGCATAAATTCCAAGTATAATCCATCAGCGCAATACACGCCCAGTTCGCCTTCCTTATTTGTCGTCAATGCGCTAGCGGGTACGGAATACCCGCTAATCTGCTCGCCATTTAAGTAGCAAGTCGTATAGCGTTGGATATACACCCATTCTGCCGCCACAGATAATGACGCTAAGACATAGTTAGAGCCATCAGACAATTGACCGATTTCTGTAATGACCGCAGAATACACGGTTTCGCTTCCTTCTTCCAAGGAAAAAGAGATACGCGACCCTTCTTC
>CAKRYM010000192.1 GCA_934427095.1 uncultured Bacillota bacterium
GACCGGGCCTGCGTCCACGCGTTCATTGATGCCAACTCCGGCGCGGTGTATCAGTGCCTGCCGTGGAACTTCCGGGCGTGGCATGTAGGCGGCTCCGCCAACAACACCCATGTAGGCGTGGAGATGTGCGAGCCGTCCGCCATCAAGTACACCACCGGGGCCAAGTTCACCATTACAGACAAGGACAAGGCGTTCAAGCAGTGCGAGACGGCCTACAAGGCCGCCGTGGAGCTGTTTGCCATGCTGTGTAAGAAGTATAGCCTTGACCCGCTGAAGGACGGCGTGATCCTGTCTCATTATGAGTGTGGCAAGCGGGGCATCGGCTCCGGTCACGTCGACCCGGAACACTTGTGGACGGGGCTTGGCATCGGCTACACGATGGCGGGCTTCCGGCAGGATGTGAAAAGAGCCATGAGCGGCGTCACGGTTGTGCCCACCACACAGCCCGCCGCGCCGGTGGTCGAAAAGACCGTTACCGTCAAGGTTCGGCAGCTGTCCCGAGGCATGGAGGGCAACGATGTGAAAACCCTGCAAGCGGCGCTGATCGCCAACGGCTTCAGCTGCGGCAGCGCCGGTACCGACGGCGACTTCGGCGCAGGCACGGAGGCGGCGCTGAAAAAGTTCCAGACCAAATATTCTCTGGGGGCTGACGGTATCGCCGGTAACGGCACGTGGGGTAAGCTGCTGGGGAAGTAGTGCCCGAGTTGGGCACAAATCTGAGCGAGGCGTGAGGCTACGATCCGCCGTCCTCCGCCTCCGCGCAAGCTCCGCAAGCTCACGGCGTGGGAATCAACATGAATCCGACACATCGAGCTATCCGGGCAAAGTTGCAGTCTATGGCGCCCCAGCGGGCGGTGAGTTTCATCGCCGAGCTGGGATTGCCAAGCGACGAAGCATTTTTCCTGATCGAGTGCGACGTAAAAGGCAAAAGCTACGCACAGCTATGCACACAGCATTATGTTACGCCGGAATACATCAACCGTCGCAGACGACGCGCTTACGGGAAAATCGCAGACCATATAAATAATTTATAGTCAAAAGACCAAACAATGACCATTTATCGGCCATTTGTTTGGCCTTTTTTCTTTTATACTGGAAGCAGCAAGGAGGTGCGGACATGAGCAACAGAGAGCGATTGATCAAGTGCGGATACACAGAGGAAATGGCAGCGGATATCTGCCGACTGTATGAAAACGACGAATCCGGGCTTTCTATGTTTGTCCACATCATTGAACTGTTTTTCGATGACAGACGGGAATATGTATAGCTATTTCAACAAAAATCCACGAGGCAAAAATGTGGGGGACTGCACGGTAAGGGCAATCTCAAAAGCCACAGGGCAGGATTGGGAATCAACGTACCTTGCGTTAGCGATGCAGGGCTACTTGGACGGGGACATGCCCAGCGCCAACGCGGTATGGGGCGCATACCTGCATCGGCTTGGCTTTCGACGGCACATGGTACCGGACACCTGCCCGGTCTGCTACACGGTGGGTGATTTTGCAGGAGAACACATGGTAGGCACCTACATTTTGGCGCTGTCCGGGCATGTGGTATGCGTTCAGGACGGGACGATTTATGATTCGTGGAACTGCGAAAACGAAACGGTACTTTATTACTGGAGCAAGGAGGAATAAATCATGGCGTACCCTTACGGCTATCAAAATCCTTATTACCCGCAGCCGATGCCGGACAATCTGATGCAGATGCGGCAGCAGCAGATGCCGCAGATTCCGCAAATGCAACAGGTGGCAAACCCCATTCCGCAGAGCGGCGTGCAGTGGGTAAATGGAGAAATGGAGGCAAGAAACTGGATGGTGGCTCCCAATGCGGCTATTGCGCTGTGGGATTCTTCTGCACCAACGGTTTACTTAAAGCAGGCGGATGCAAGTGGAAAGCCGACGCTAAAGATTTACGACCTTGTAGAGCGCGCAGAAACGCCCCGTACAGCTCCGCAGGAAAAGGGCGTGGAATTTGTCACTCGCAAGGAGTTTGACGCGCTGGCGGCGCTTGTGGGCGAAATAAAGGGCAAAAAGAAACGCAAGGTCGAGGAGGACGAAGACGATGAATAATCCCTTTTTCGGTGCGCTCGGCGGAGGGAACGGCTTCATGCAAATGATGCAGCAGTTCCAGCAATTCAAGGCAAATTTTCATGGCGACCCCAAAGCGGAGGTCGAAAAGCTCTTGCAAAGCGGCAAACTCTCGCAGGCGCAGTTAAACCAGCTACAGCAGATGGCAAAGCAATTCCAAAGTCTGATGCAATAATTAAATATTTATAGCGTTTTCTTTAATTCTTTATCGTGGCCACGATTTAGATAAAACTGACTTTAATTAAAAGGAGTGATACTATGTCTCTTTCCGATGGCGGCGCCCCCATGCTGACCATGCCGGTGCAGCCTACCAATAGCGGTGGCTTTGGGTTTGGCGGTGACGGCGCGTGGTGGATCATCATTCTTTTCCTGTTTGTGTTCTGCGGCTGGGGCGGCAACGGCTGGGGAAACAACGGCAATTCCGGCGGCGTGGTCGACGGCTATGTGCTGACCTCTGATTTTGCCAATGTCGAGCGCAAGATCGA
>CAKRYM010000193.1 GCA_934427095.1 uncultured Bacillota bacterium
CCCATATCCACCAGATTTGCGTCGGCAGTGATCAACCCTGCGTTGATCAGACCAGAAAGGGTGAGGAATAAGCCCACTCCAGCAGATAAGGCAAACTTAAAAGGTCTAGGTAGGGCATCGTTCAACCGTCCCTGCAAGGGGCTTAAAGAAAAGAGCAAAAACAGGATACCGGAAATGAGGACCAAAGCCAACGCTTGCTGCCAAGTACAGCCATACTGCTGACAAAGCGTATGGGTAAACAGGGTGGTAAAGCCCAGGCCAGGAGCAAGCACAAAGGGCAAATTGGAGAAGAATCCCGATGCGATACTCCCTACAGCGGCAATCAAACAGGTGGCCGTCATGACCTGGTCAAAATCCATGCCTACCCCTGCAAGCAATCCCGGAATGGTCAAAACCAAATATAACATAGAAAAAAAGGTGGTACAGCCGCCCCAAATCTCTCTGGCTAAAGTCGTGCCACGCTGCGAGAGGCAAAAAATTTTATCTATTTGTTTCATCATTCCTCACCTCCTACAGAGCAGAAAGAACATACATGGCCACGAATAATATGGTCAGGATGTAGGTAATGGCGGGAAGCTGTTTCCCCTTTCCACTCACCAGATTGATGGTGGTATAGGCGATAAACCCAATACCAATGCCGTCCGCTACCGAATAAGTAAAGGGAATCATAATCATCGTAAGGAAGCAGGGCAAGGCAATTTCCACGCGATGCCAATAGATATTGGTGGCATTATGTATCATCAACATGCCGATCAAAACCAGCGCAGGTGAAGTGGCTGCCCCCGGGATGATCTCCGCAATGGGCGCAAGAAGGATGGCAGCCAGAAAAAGAACCCCAGTAGCAGCGGTATACAGCCCGGTCCTAGCCCCATCTGCCACGCCGGTAGAACCTTCCACCGGAATGCCGATAGGCGGAGCGCCCAGCAACGGAGCAACGGCAGTAGAGAGCGCGACTGCGGTCATGCCCCGGCTATACCGGCCCAGTCCCCCTTTTTCCGCCAGCAAATTTCCGGCGCCAGTAATACAAATCAACGCGCCTAACGTATCAAAGCATAAGCACATAGTAAAAGTGACCACAGCCGTGATCAAAGGCAGTACCCCTAACGACAGCAGGCCGCCAAAATCCGGAGCCAACAACAGCGGGCTGAGAGAGGACAGGGAAAGTTGTATGGATTCCGGCGGCTGGGTCACGCCAAGAGGAAATCCCAACAGGGTGGTGATCACAATGCCGATCAACATGGCGCCTTTTACTTTCCAAGCCAAAAGCACACCGGTGATCAATAGCCCCAAAATAGCCAAAAAGGTAGCCGGAGCGCCAATTTCCCCCAGTAGTAACGCGCCGTCCTCTGCGCGAACGATACCGGAATTCAGCAACCCGATCAAGGCAATAAACAAGCCCAAACCTGCGCTAATGGCGTTTTTCATACTAGGGGGGATACAGGCGATCATTTTGTCACGCAGGGGTGTCAGGCTAATGAGCAAATAAGCCAGCCCGGATATACTTACCACAGCCAGCGCCTGGGCCCAGGTGTATCCCATGGAAAAGCAGAGAGTATAGGTAAAAAAGGCATTAAGGCCTACGCCCGGCGCCAGCATAAACGGCAGATTAAAGGCGGCAGAGAGAAAACAGGCCAAAGCAGAGGCCAAACAGGTGGCCAAAATCACGCCAGTATAGTCCATCCCCGTTTGGGACAGATAGCTGGGTGTCACAAACAGAATGTAGGCCACGGAGAAAAAAGAGGTCAGCGCGCCCAGCAACTCTCGGCGAACCGTGGTTCCCCGCTCCGTCAAACCAAAAAAACGCTCAAAGATTTTCATTTTTCCACATCCTCTGGTTTTTCCATCCGCAACACCACTTCAGACTGAGTAATATGAAAGGAGGACCGCTCTGCGGCCACCCGACGGCATAGCAATAGTTTCTCCCGCAGTTTGTCGGATACTTCCTGAACCCCTGTGCGAATTTCCGGGTCTTCCGTCCACGCATGGATTACCACCTGATCGGGCTGTAGCTCTACCCGGCGGATGGCCATATGTTTGCGAAATTCCCGACGGTCTCTAGCGCTAGGCATTTTCTCCACTTCATACAGAAAGCTGACATTACGCTCCGCGGCAATGTCCAACTCGTCCGCCAAACAGATTAGCGCCGCCAAATACGGCAGGCACACCGTTTTATTGGGCTCCACCGTAAATTGAGGCGGATAACCTGTCCGATCCAAAAGATCCGTTTTCCGATGGCCTCGGCAAACCTGAATGACCGCCTTCGCATATTCCCAGTTGGGGAAATCCAGCAGACGCCAATATTTTTCTAAATACAATCCCGACAGTTCCTGATGGTAATCTCGTACAGCCCAGGCCCGCGCAGCATCATCCTCCGGCTCCGGGAAATCCAAGACCTTTCGAAACTCGGCAAAATCTGTCGTGGATACACCCATCCCTACATCATGGAACAAGGCGCCCATCATCAGCACATAGAGATCTTCCGCACTTAACCGCTCCAACTGGTCGCCGATAAGCTGATTGCACAACTCCAAAATATCCAGAGTATGCAGCAC
>CAKRYM010000194.1 GCA_934427095.1 uncultured Bacillota bacterium
CAATAGTACACCAGCCAAAGGCACGGCAAAAATTGCGCCGAAAACACCAAAAAGATGCGTACCACCTAGCACCACAAAAATGGTAAGAAATGGTCCCAACCCAATTTGCTCCCCCATAATTTTGGGGGTGATTACAGAACTTTCTAATTGCTGTAATAACAAAATGCCTAGGCCTGTTAATACAAAATGAGAGGTTCCTTCTTGTAAGGCAATAATTAACGCAGGAACTGCCCCCAAAAATGGCCCAAAATAAGGAATTAAATCTGCGATTCCCATCACAACACCTAGAACAAAAGCATAATCTAAGCCAATGAGAAAATATAAGATGACAGACAAAATCGCCATAATCCCAGAAGTAAGAAGATAACCGCTGACAAAACGGCGAATTAGGCCATTCATTTCATCCAATACTCGAAACGTTTCCTTTTTACTGGTTGGCGAAAGCAAAGCGGAAAAATTTCGATAAAGGACGTCACGCCGTTTCAGCAGATAAAAGGCCAAAATTGGTCCAAGTACAGCATAAAAGGCTGTAGTGAGTAAAACAGGGATTTGTAAAGAAAAATTCTGGAAAGTAGCGCCAAGATTTGCCCACATTTCCTGTGCCCAATTTTCAAAAGGCAGAGTGAACCATGCGGGGAGATCTTCAATCCATCCGGTTCCCATATCCTTTAAGCTTTCTAGTAAATCTGGCAAAATACGAATGAGTTCCAGGGTTTGCCGAA
The DNA here is from genome assembly GCA_934427095.1 of uncultured Bacillota bacterium. Taxonomy (GTDB): domain Bacteria; phylum Bacillota; class Dehalobacteriia; order UBA4068; family UBA4068; genus RGIG3155. Next base: position 723 of record CAKRYM010000194.1, read on the forward strand.
CAAACATGGGCAAACATAAAAAAAGAAGCATTGCCGCAAGAATCAAAAGGTAGGAAAAGATCACCAGAATCGCTACCGTATCCGGTACATCTAAGGCAGTAAGTTTCTGCACCAAGGGAACAACCAAATAAGCAATAAAAATCCCCAAAAGAAAAGGAAGCAGGATTTCCTTTACTAAACAAAGGAGAATAACCATCCCTATCCCTAGAAAAAGAAGAAATATACCTGCTTTTTTTGTCATCCAAGTTGGAAGAAACTGTTTCATGATCCTTTTCCTTTTCTTTTATGTTGAAGCGGCAAATGCCGCTTCTTGTACGAAATGAATACGTTTTCCTTAATACATTTTCCGTGCTAGACTTTGCCCCATATCCGTAATCATGCTTCCGGCCTGACGGGAAACCTTACTGGTCATTCTTGCGGCTTGGCGACGCATGGATTTTTTGATTTTTCCATTCTGCATCATATTCATCCCGACCTGTGCACCAAGAAAACCCATAGCTGCGCCAGCAATCATCCAACCATAAGCGCTACGTTTCATTTTTTTCACCTCCTGTAATCTGGTTTACTGCAAAAAAGCATCATTTTGCCCCTGAAAAGCGGACCAGGGAACAAAAGTTCTTCCATGTTGGACATCAGCGATGACCCCGCGGGAGACTTCTACGCCAATCAGCCGATTTTGTTCTAAATAATAATCACAAATCGTGCCTTGTTCTCCCCCTGCTTTTAATCCATTTTGCAGCCTAGCAGAAAAATTTTGCCAAGAATGGGTTTTCGCGGGTAAACGTAAAAGCCTGGCCTTATCCTTTACATACACTTGCTCAGCCAATTTCCCAATACCTTCCGCTGGCAAAAAACGTCTTCTACCCATGCCGCTTTCAGGCATAATTAACAAACCCTGAAATTGGCCAGTATGAGGGTCGAGGACAATGTCCTCTACTCTGCCAATACGCTTATGATTTTGTATCACCACTGAACCGTGTAAACGTCTTCCTTTGATCATAAAAAAACACCTCGTTCTCAGTATGAACGAGGCGCAAAATTTTACCCAAAATTTCAATAATCAGTTTTTGGAATTAATCATTAACACAAATTTTTCCGCCGCCAATCAATACATCCTCTTGATAGAAAACGGCAGATTGTCCTGGCGTGATGCCCCATTGCGGTTCAGCAAAACAAATTTCTATTTGCTGATTAGATAATGGCCGAATGAGGGCATCTGCTGGGGCTGCTTTATAGCGAATACGTACTTGTACCTTCTGTTCCTCGGTTAGCTGGGCAAAAGGCAGAAAGTTACTTTCCTCCACTACCGCATGGTTAGCCATTAACTTTTGCTTTGGCCCCATCACCAGCTGATTATTGGCTTGATCCAGTTCCACCACATAAACTGGCTCCCCGCAACTAACGTTAACCCCTCTACGCTGGCCTAAAGTATAAAAAGGTAACCCCTCATGACGGCCTAAGATCTTGCCTTGTTGATCCAGGATATTTCCGGGCGTAAGCGGTACCTTGCGTGCTTTTAACAGTTCACGGTAATCTCCTGCCACGAAACAAATATCGAAACTATCCTTTTTCGCAGCACAGACCAACCCTGCGTTTGCAGCGATATCCCGGATTTCTTCTTTCGTAAAATTACCTAAGGGAAAGAGACAATGGCTGAGTACTTCTTGGCTTAACCGATATAGAAAATAGGACTGATCCTTTTTTTCATCTTTTCCCTTGCGCAGGACAAACCGATTTAGTTTTTGTTCTAAATTGACATAATGCCCCGTAGCAAGCCAATTCGCC
>CAKRYM010000195.1 GCA_934427095.1 uncultured Bacillota bacterium
GTAACTTTGCTCCACCGGTAAGCATTCCGCCCACATAAGAGTACACGATCGTTGCCGGAAGCTGACCAATTCCTGTAGCCAGCATAAAAGGCCAAAAATTAATGGGCGTTAACCCAGCAAAATAACTAACTGCATCAAAGGAAACGAAAGGCAACAACCGGCAAATCAAAATGGTTTTGCTCCCATATTTGGTGAAATATCCCTCCACACTGGCTAAAGCGCCCTTCCCCGCATATTTTTCCACCACATCTCTGCCTAAAGCCCGGGCAATGAAAAAGCACAGTCCTGCGCCCACCATAGCGCTGCTCCAAGATAAGATAGCTCCCTGCCACCAGCCGAAAATTGCCGCGTTGGAAAAAGTAATTAAAAAGGCTGGCAAAGGTGCGATGACAGAGGAAAATACCATCAACAAGAAGGAAATCACCATAGCAAACGTGTCGTAAGAACGGATAAATTCAATGACTGCGTTTACATCTGCTGATCCTAAAACCGCAGCTACTTGATTCACATAGCTGTTTACAGAAGGTACAACAAAATAAATTACGCATAACAAAATTAAAAGACTAAGTACCACAAGACGTTTTTTGTTGTTAAAAAATTTCTGTTTCATTTTATTGATTTAACTCCATTCGTTTGCGTTGTTTTTTTATCAATAGCTGTTGTGTTGGGAAACAGCCACTTACCCAAAAGAGAAGTAACGGCTAATAATAAAATTAGTAAACCGATAGCCAACCAAAAGGACGGTGAAAAAATATCTAAAGCCTTATCACCGATATTGATAAATACCAAAGTGCCTGGAATAATGCCTATAGCAGAAGCGAAAAGGTAGGCACGAAAAGACATTTGCGTTAAGCCAAAGGCATAGTTGATCAAGTTATAAGGCACCGCTGGAATTAACCGCAAAATGACCAATAACAAAAAGCCCTTTTTCCCACCAGAGCCAGCTAATCGTTGTTGCCAAACGAGACTTAACTTCTTTTTAAGTAAAGCTTCTACCCGAGCCCGGCCAACATACCGTGCCATAAAAAACATCAATGCACAATTAAGAATAGCGCCGATAAAGGTATAAATACTCCCCCAAACCAGACCAAAAAGCAGCCCACCAGCTAAAGCTAATATGGCAACCGGAAAGAAAAAAACCGGTAACACGACAAATAACCCGATATATAGCAATGGCGCAGCATTACCATACGCAGCTAATGCTGTCTGGATATCCTCTGCGCTGATACGAGAAAATACGAATATATATAACAAGGTCACTGCCAGAACAAGCCCGACAATGACTATAGTTTTTTTATGCTTCCTCATATTTTAATCAATATCTCAATCTGGGGATTTTCAACAATGATGCCCAATAATTACTATAATGAGTATAAAAAGAATAGGATAAAAATGTCAATAGATCGCCATACCCTATTCAGTTTTTTGAAATAATTGCCATTTTATTTATTTTTTAATAATATTTTACAACCAAATCAAGAAAATGATAAGATAGCAGACATGAATGATGCTGGAATCAGACATTCATACAAAATGAGGCGGTTATCTCAAGAAAAAAATAGGAGGAATGAACATGAAGAAGTTATTTGTACTGTTTCTAGCACTTTTGACTCTCTTTGCTTTTGCAGCTTGCGGCGAAGAAGCAACCACAGAAAATGTGGAAATGCAGTATATTACTGCGGATGAGTTATCTGCAGCCATTGATGGCGGGGAGTATTTAATCCTTGACGTTCGTAAAGCAGAGGATTATGCTGTTTCCCATATTCCTGGGTCTGTTTCTGCGGACATGGACGCTGCTAAGAACGGCGATATGGAAGCTGGAGAAGCTACCATGACCGCTGCTACGGAAGGCGTAGAACAAAACGTTGTTTTGGTTTGCTATACTGGAAATTCCTATGCGCAGGCTTCTACCAACGCTCTTTCGGCCATCGGCTTTGATATGAGCAAGGTTTTCACCTTGGAAGGTGGTTTTGAAAATTGGCTTGAAGCCTATCCTGATCTGGTAGAAGAAGGTGAAGGCGCAGAGGAAGAAACCGCTGCCTTTACCGGTGAATATGTTGTAGACGCTCAATACGTTATTGACAATCTTGACAATGAAAATATTCTATTGGTAGACGCTCGTGGGGAAGACTCTGCCAAAAAAGGCACCATTGAAGGGGCCATTGCCGTGACTTGGCAAATGTTTGCTGCAGTATCTGATGGCGCAGCAGGCGACCCTATGTGGGGCACCATTCTGGAACCTGAGGAATTAAGCGCTGCCTTAAGTGCTACCGGTATTTCCCCGGACAAGGAAATTATCCTTTTCGCTGCTGCTCAGAATGGCTGGGGTGATGACGGTCGTATTCTCTGGGAACTGGTTGCCGCAGGATTTCCCAATGTGAAAATGGTAGACGGCGGTTATGACGCTCTAGTGGCAGCCGGTGCTCCCACCACTAAGGGCGGTGCAGACTATGTTCCTGCTGAAGTGA
>CAKRYM010000196.1 GCA_934427095.1 uncultured Bacillota bacterium
CATTTTAGCTAAACGCCATTGGCCGTTACTACTGGGCGCTTCCTCCGTTTGTTCATTGGATTGTGTATCAACGGTAAGATAAGAGAAAAATCGTTTTTTGATTTCCATGATAGCCTCCTGATTTTTCTTTTCTTTAGGATTGTAACACAGGAAAGTCTTTAGGTAAAGGTAGCCAGCACTTGTGAAAGAAAGCGGACTATGTTATAATCCATAAAGAAGAGGGAATTATGGACGAGCTGCAAAGATACATAGATGTGATATTCGCCGACTATCTCCATTGCCCGCAAGCACGTCGTTTGAGGGATCGTTTGCTGCGCAAAATCCAGATTCGTTTGGAGAAAAAGCTCTCTTTGAATATGGGCGCGGCGACGGCAATGCGTGAGCTGCAAGGAGAATTGGCTCATTGGACAGCTGGGTTGGAAGGCTGTCGATTGGTTTTTGTCAGTGGCTGCCGACAGGCCTGCTGGCAGAAAGTGTTGCAGAAATTGATCGTGATGTGGGTGTTTTCTTTGCCCTTAATCGTCCTGTGTAGCCCTTGGGGGGCTGTGGTTTGTATCTGCGCCGCGGTGTTGATGTGTTTTGCTGCCCTGATGGCGCTCTATGGGTATTACCGGGTAACGGATAAAGTTGCTTTTGTCAATGTGCGACAGGCAAAACGTCGTGCTTGCCATGTTTGGATTGGTTGGGCGGTTTTTTATTGTTGCGCAGTGATCATGATTCGCTTTTTTTCTGGCAAAATTGATCATTCCAATGGCTCTTTTGTCTTAGCCCAAGGAATTGCTCGTTATTATGCCCCTTTGCTGACCATTGTGTTCCCATTATTGGCCAGCGACATATATTATTTATTAGGCTATTATGACGTAGCCGGAGAGGATGAAGATGAGTTATCGGAAGACTAGTTATGAAACAAAAATGAATCCGCTTCAAAAGGGTCTAGAGGTAGTATCTACCGCGATTCTCCTCGGTATGCTGATTTTTGTTTTGGTGAAATTTCCCCAATTGCCCGATCAAATTCCTAAACAATACGATTTGTTGGGGGAGATCAGCGCTTGGGGGCGTCCGCGTAGTATTTTGTTTGTGCCTATTTTTTGTGTGGTTGTCTATGGCGTTATCCTGTTTATGATGATATTCCCCAGCATTTGGCGTATGCCGAAAGCGGTGAATCGTGAGCATCAGCTGTACATGCAGAATGTCTTTATTTATATGCTGTGCCTGGTGAAGTTGGAAACCTTTGGCCTGGCGGCCTATCTGACGTATTGCAAGGCCATGCTGATGAATGCCAATACTTATGTCTCTCTACTGGTTGATCTAACCTTAATCGCTACACTGGTTATCGGTGTGTATCGTTTGCTGAAGATCCCTCCGCAGTTTAAGGGATATTATCGTTAAGAATAAGCTGGCAGAGTGCCGCTATCTGATGGATGGCGGCATTCTTTTTCCGTGTATCTTTTTTTGGTGAAGGTTATGTATCAGGATTCCGTAGAAAAATTAGGCGAGATGGCCGAAGGTAGGCTACTGATTACCATGTCTGTACCCATGATGTTGTCCATGTTGGTACAGGCATTGTATAATTTAGTGGATTCTATGTTTGTGGCCCATATTTGCGAAGATGCCCTGACCGCAGTTTCCCTGGCTTATCCAGTACAGATGGCCATGAGCGCTATTGCAGTTGGTACAGGCGTTGGGGTGAACGCTATGGTTTCTCGTTCTCTGGGCAGAGGACAACTTGCCTCTGCTACCCGGTATGCCAATGCGCAAATTTTTCTTTCGGCCTGTTATACCTTATTTTTTATCCTAGTAGGGCTTTTTCTTCCCCGGCTATTTTATACCCAGCAAACCGATGTTGAAGCCATTGTCAATTATGGTATCCAATATCTTTCTATTGTTTGTATTGGTTGTGTAGGCTTATTTTTTAGCCAAAATCTGGAAAAACTTTTGGTGTCCACAGGGTTAAGCGGCGCTTCCATGTTAACACAGATTTGCGGCGCCTTAACCAATCTCATTTTGGACCCATTGCTTATTTTTGGCCTTGGTCCTTTTCCCAGCTTGGGTGTAGCTGGGGCGGCGATTGCTACCATTATCGGGCAGGGAGTTAGCGCCCTTTTTGGCCTTTGGATTCATCATCGCCGGCAAACAGAGCTTAGCTTCCAATGGCGACAAATGCGGCCAGGAGAGGAGACAGTAAAGAATATTTTTGCCATTGGCTTTCCCTCTATGATTACCATGGGTTTAACGTCTGTTATGGCCTTTTTGTTAAATCAGATTTTCCTGACCTTTAGTACAACGGCTGCAGCAGTGTATGGAATCTGGATTAAGTTGCAAAGTTTAGGTATGATGCCAGTATTTGGCCTAAATAATGGGACAGTCGCCATTTATTCTTATAATTTTGGCGCTGGCCATGTGCAACGGATTCGCCGAATATTAAGACTTGCTTTACTCATGGGCATTGGCGTAACCACAGTGGTTG
>CAKRYM010000197.1 GCA_934427095.1 uncultured Bacillota bacterium
TCCGCTATTTGTATGAAGAAATGGTAGGGGATAATCCAGAAAAATTATGAAAAAAAGATGTACAAACGCAAATTATATGATAAAATAGAATACTGGTTAGTGAATCTTTGGTTGTAAAAGGAGATAAGCACATGAAATACATGACTACCAAAGAGATTCGGGAAAGTTTTTTGCGTTATTTCGAATCCAAAGGTCATAAACGAGTACCCAGTTCGTCCTTGGTTCCTTATAATGATAACACCCTATTGTTTACCAATGCCGGGATGGTACAGTTCAAGGACGTCTTTTTGGGCATTGAAAAACGTGATTATACCCGCGCTACTACTTCTCAGCGTTGTGTCCGCGCTGGGGGTAAACATAATGACTTAGATACCGTTGGTCGTACTGCACGGCATCATACCTTTTTTGAAATGTTGGGAAATTTCAGCTTTGGGGATTATTTTAAACGAGATGCCATCTCCTTTGCTTGGGAATTCCTCACGAAAGTGTTAGAATTGCCGAAGGAAAGACTTTACTTTACGGTTTTTGAAAAGGATGACGAGGCCTTTGCCCTTTGGCAGGAAATTACCGGCGCTAGTCCGGACAGAATTTTCCGCATTGGAGCAAAAGATAATTTCTGGTCTATGGGGGAAACTGGTCCTTGCGGCCCTTGCTCGGAAATTTTCTTTGACCGTGGCGAAAAATATACTTGTGATGCCCCGGAATGCGGGATCGGTAAATGTGATTGCGATCGCTGGATGGAGATTTGGAACCTGGTTTTCATGCAATATAACCGGGATGAAAACGGAGTGCTGACTCCATTACCCAATCCCTGTGTGGACACGGGGGCTGGTCTGGAACGTTTGGCCTCTGTCATTCAGGAAAAAGATAGTAACTATGAAATTGACATTATCTACACCATTATTGAGGGAGTAGAGAAGATGTCAGGGATGAAATATTATGGCGATCAGAGGGGTTTCCCCTTCCGTGTTATTGCCGATCATCTCCGGTCTTGCTCTTTTATGATTGCGGATGGAATTATTCCTAGCAATGAAGGCCGGGGTTATGTGTTGCGCCGTATTTTGCGTCGAGCTAGCCGCTTAGGCATGCTGTTGGGATTAAATGAACCTTTCTTGTACAAGCTTTACCCCTACTTGAAAGAAACGCTGGGGGATTGCTATCCAGAATTGCTGGAACAGGAAGCCAATATCGTCAAGGTGATGCGGGCAGAAGAAGAGCGGTTCCACCTCACGCTTAAATCTGGCATGGGTATCCTTAATGATATCATTGCCCGGATGAAAGCGGAAAACCGTACGGAAATCAGCGGCGCTGATTTGTTTATGCTGTACGATACCTATGGATTCCCTATTGACTTGTCTAAAGACGTAGCGGATGAAAATAATTTTACCGTGGATGAAGCTGGTTTCCAAGCGGCTATGGCAGAACAACGGATGAAGTCCGCCACTGCTCGTGCAGAGGCAAAGGACGAAGACGCCATGATTGCCCTGGGGCAAATGCTCATGGATATCCCAATCAATGATTTTTTAGGCTATGAAACAATGGAAGCCAATACCACAATTACCGCAATTGTGGGGGATGATTTGCGTGTGAACAAAATCAGTGCCGGGTCTAGCGGGTGGATGTGTTTAGCCGCCACACCTTTTTACGGGGAAAGTGGTGGCCAAATTGGAGACACTGGTAAAATTACCACCGCATCTGGCCAAGCACAAGTTGTGGATACACAAAAATTGCATAACAGCCTGTTTGTGCATAAAATTGAAGTGCTTTCCGGCGCTTTAGCCGTCGGAGAAGAATGCTCTGCTGCGATTGATGCTGAACGCCGCATGAGCATTGCTCGGAATCATTCTGCAACCCACTTGCTGCATCGTGCTTTGCGTATGACTTTGGGCGAGCATGTCCATCAGTCTGGTTCTTATGTAACAGATGATCGTCTGCGTTTTGACTTTAACAGTTTTGATCCTCTGACTGCTGAACAGATGCAGTTTATTGAAGATGAGGTGAACAGGCAGATTTTGGCCAATTTGCCTGTTGTAACGGATATTATGGATGTTAACGCCGCCAAAGCTACTGGAGCCATGGCCTTCTTTGGCGATAAATATGGCGATGTTGTTCGTCTGGTACGGATGGGCGACTTCAGTAAAGAGCTTTGCGGTGGTACACATGTTCATTCTACTGGTGAAATTGGACAGCTTAAGCTGCTTAGCGAAAGCGGTATTGGCTCTGGATTGCGCCGTGTGGAGGCATTGACTGGTTTGGCTGCGCTTTCCTATCACCGTCATCAGGATGAGAAACTCAGCCAGCTGGCGAGCTTGTTAAAAACACGTCCGGATAATTTAGAAAAGCGACTGGAGCAGATC
>CAKRYM010000198.1 GCA_934427095.1 uncultured Bacillota bacterium
CATTTTGGATTTGACGGCCATAGTCTACTTCCTTAGCGTTATTGTGGTCTTTGTTTATCTGACCATTCAATCCATGGAAACCAGGAGGTGGAACTAATGCCTAAACTGAAAGAGACTTTCCAGAGCAGAAGCTCCCATGTGGGGACATACAGCCTGCTTTCCACCTTGGCGGTCATTGCGGTGATGGTGCTCATCAATTTGCTGGTTTCTCATGTTCCCTCTTCCATCAGCAAAATCGACTTAACCAATATTGGTTTGTTTACCTTGACGGAACAAACGGAGACCCTGGTTTCTTCCTTGGAAGATGATGTGGAAATTACCTTGGTCAGCCAAAGCGGCACAGAGGACGCCACCATTGTGGAGCTCTTGAGCCGTTACGCGGATTTGAGTGAGAAAATCCATATCAATTATGTGGACCCCATTGTGAACCCCACCTTCGCCACCCAATACACCAGCGGCCAGGTGAACAATAATAGCGTGGTGATCACTTGTGGGAACCGCTATTATTACGCAGATTTTTACGACATTTATCTGTACGACTATACCGTGTATAACTACACTGGCAATGAGCAGGATATCGTGGCCAACTTTGACGGGGAGAATGTCCTTTCCGGCGGTATTGACTATGTGACCAGCGACAATTTGCCCACGGTTTACATGCTGACCGGCCATGGGGAAGCGATCTTGGACTCCACCTTTGTCAGAGCCGCTGCTTCGGAAAACTTTGATTTGCTGGATTTCTCCTTCCTGACAGCGGAAAAGATCCCCGAGGATTGCGACTGCTTGTTCATCAATGCGCCCAGCAGCGATATTAGTGCGGACGAAGCAGCCAAAATCCGCTCCTACCTGGAGGAAGGGGGACAGCTTTTGGTGGTGACTAATTACCCCACCAGAGAAAAGCCCAATCTCCTGGGCCTGTTGGAATACTATGGCATGACCGTGGCTGACGGCGTGGTGATGGATGCGGACGCCAACCACAGTCTGTACGGGTATTATCATTACCTGTTGCCGGATCTGCTTTCCCATACCATTACCGACCCCTTGCGGGAAAGCGGCTATTATGTCTGCATGCCGTTAAGCGAAGGCTTGCAAATCATTACGGATAAGCGGGAAAACGTGACCATTTATCCCTTGCTGCAAACTTCCACCAGCGCTTATGCAAAGGTGACGGGGTATCAGTTCCAAATCTATGATTGGGAGCCGGGGGATGGCTTTGGTCCCTTTTATCTGGGCTTAGCTGCTTCGGAAAACACTTATTCCGAAGACCCCACCAAGATTTGCTGGTATTCTTCCTCTTTCCTGCTGGATAGCTCCACCAATGATGTGGTTTCCGGCGGCAATATGGATTTGTTCTTGAATACCTTAGGCTGGCTGTGCGGCCAGGAATCCTCTATTACCATTCATTCTAAGGATTTGACCCCGGATTACCTCACCGTTCCCAGCAGTGATGTGAACCGCTGGAGCTTGGTGATTATCGCTCTGGTACCGGGATTGGTGTTGATCGCTGGGATTGTGGTCATGGTGTATAGGAGGAGACGCTAATGACTACCAAAAAAGGGAATAAACGGAAAAAAACCGCCCTCATTTTGCTGGCTCTTTTGGTTGTGCTGATTGTCGCCTATGTGCTGGTGCTCCAGGCACAGTCCCGGCAGCATGATGAGCTGTTGGAAAACGCCCGCATTGAGCGGGAAAACATTATTTCCCTGAACACCAATGATGTGGTGCGCGTGGGGCTAAAAAATGAAGCGGAGGAATTTTGGTTCACCCTAGTGGGGGAGGAATGGCAGCTGGAAGGGGATGAAGACTTCCCCTTGGATCAGACCGGGGTGGCAGATTTGCTTTCCTATGCTTGCATTTTGCCGGCAGAGGACATGATTACCGAGGTAACGGATCTGGAACAATATGGCTTGGCGGAACCAAAAACCGAAATCTTTCTCCAGTGCGCGGATGGCAAAGAGGTTCATTTGGCCATTGGGGAATACAATGGCTTTGCCCAAGTGTATTATGTGAATGTGCCGGATGAGGACGACAGCACCGTATATACCATTGTTTCTTTGCTGTCTTCTATTGCCAACAAAAGCCGCTTAGAATGGATGGAAGGGGCGGAAATCCCCCTCTTTACGGACATTCTTTCCATTACCGTGACTGCGCCCCAGAGCTTGGGCGGCCAGGTAACGGAATTGGTGTGTGAGGACGATGCTTGGTTCTTGCAAACCGCAGATGTCCAGGAGGCTTTGGATAGCGCCAGCGTGGAAAGCTTTACCCAGGTCTTGCAAACCTTTGACTGGGCGGAAATGGCAGCCTATTTGC
>CAKRYM010000199.1 GCA_934427095.1 uncultured Bacillota bacterium
CTGGAATAGGCTAACAAAGCAAAAATTGGAGCAGAAAGCCAAGAAAAAAGATTCAGTACTGTAGCGTTTCCGGTAATCAGAAGGATGACACCTAGGATGAAAAGAAAAATTAGAACGATTTTTACCCCGTCCTTGATGCCATAAAAGCTATGTTTTAAAAGTCCGTTCATTGTCTAGCCCCCTGCATAAGAATTAACATAATTTCCTCAATCGATCCCTGATCCATGAGAATATTTGGGTATTTACGCTCAGCCATTTTCTTATCGCTAACCAGAACATCAATTTGATAATTCTGACACCGGTAGGCTAAGATATCTTCCGCAGCCAAAGAAGCAAACTGATGCTCTTTACAACGTAAAATAGCATAACGATAAAGTAAATTGTCCTTTGATTCCGTCAAAATAATTTTTCCATGTTGAATAAAGGTAATATAATCGGCGATTTTTTCTAAATCACTGAGGATATGGGAAGAAAGAAAAATGGAATGGTCGTCTTGGCCAACAAAATCCAAAAAGATGTCTAGTATTTCATCCCGTGTCACTGGGTCTAAGCCGTTGGTGGCTTCATCTAAAATCAATAGCTTAGGATGATGGGATAAAGCAACAGAAATGGCTAGTTTCATGGTCATGCCTTTAGAGTACTTGCTGATTTTTTGCTTCTTATTCAACTGGAATTTTTTCAAGTAGCGCTGAAATAAAGCAGTATCCCACTGCCGATAAATTCCCTGCATCATGCAGTCTAATTGCTCCGCCGTAAGATAACCAGGAAAATTATCCCCATCATACACAACCCCGATATTTTCCCGCAGCGCAACGTCCTCCTCTTGCATTTCTTTCCCTAACACCTGGATTGAGCCAGAATCAGGGAACAGGGTATGTAAAATACAACCAATGGTTGTTGTCTTGCCTGCGCCATTTTCCCCTACAAAACCCATGATATAGCCAGAGGGCAAGGAAAAGGAAACGTTATCCAAAACAAAGGCAGATTTTTCATAGGTTTTCGTAACTTGACGCAACTGCAAAGCATAGTCCATCTTATTCATCCTCCGTATAAAACATCGTCAAAAGCTCTGTCAACTTAGCCAGGGAAATATTGCTCCTCCGGCCAATCTCTGCAGCGGCCTGCAAATGTTCTTCTGCTATCCGCTGCTGCTCCTCTTGGTAAAACTCCTTATTTCGAGCAGCTACAAAACTTCCTCGGCCAATCGTTGTTTCAATAAAGCCATCCCGCTGTAAATCTTCATACGCTTTTTGAACAGTAATGACGCTGACATGAATGGATTTGGCCAAAGCCCGCATGGACGGAATGGCTTCCCCGGTTTGTAATTCCCCACTCATGATCATCGCCTTGATTTGCGAGGTAATTTGTTCATAAATCGGCTTATTTGCATGGTTACTAATGATAATGTCCAAAGCCTTTCATCCCACCTTAAATTGTACTTATTGTATAAGCACATTATAATCACACAGAATAACTTTGTCAAGACAAGAAAAAGGATAGCAGCTACGGGGTTTACCGTGCGCTATCCTTTCTTTTTCTTATTTTGTATGTCTTTGATTTTATGAGCAAACGATTCTTGCACCAAAGGGGGACAAGGCTAATTTAGCAATTTTAAAGCATTGCAAACCAAAAGGGATACCAATAATGGTGATGCAAAGTAGAGCTCCATTGAGTAAAGCAGCCACAGCCAAAGGAATCCCACTCAAAATGATCCAAAAAATATTGGCCACAAGGGAAATCGTGCCACCGCCATACTCTACCTCCTTACCAAAGGGGAAAAAAGTTAGATTAGCTAGTTTAAAACATTGTTTACCAATGGGGATACCAATGATCGTGATACACCAAAATACCCCGGCTAAAACCCACCCAAGGCCTTGCCAGAGGCCGCCAAACAAAAACCAAAGGATATTTCCCAAGCAACCCATGGATTTCCTCCTAAATTATTCGTATTCTTTAACTTTTATCATGCCCATCATAACACAAAAGCCTATGTCCTGGCAAATCAGCTTCACTGGCAAATATTATTTGCACAATCCAGTCTCCAGCTACCCTCCATTTACATCTGCTTGACAGACATATATTTTTATGCAACAATAGTTACACAACATATGTTTTATATCCCTCCAAAAGGAGAAATAGGAAATGCCGCCCAAAGCAAAAATTACCAAAGAAATGATTTTGCGTACCGTCTTGGCCATCACAAGAGAAACCGGGTTTAAAACAGTAAACGCCAGAAGTATTGCCAGTAGATTGCAATGCTCTACGCAGCCAATTTTTACTTGTTACGCCAATATGGAAGAGTTAAAGC
>CAKRYM010000200.1 GCA_934427095.1 uncultured Bacillota bacterium
ACTTCTGGTTGGTCCTTGACTGCTCAGGATCCTTTCAATAACGTAGCACGTACTTGTATGGAAGCTATGGGCGCAGCTCTGGGCCATACCCAGTCTTTGCATACCAATGCTTTGGACGAAGCCATTGCTCTGCCTACTGACTTCTCTGCTCGTATTGCTCGTAATACGCAGCTCTATATCCAGGATGAAACCACGGTCTGCAAAGTTATCGATCCGTGGGGTGGCTCCTACTATGTGGAAGCCCTCACCAATGAATTGATTAAGCGGGCTTGGGCACACATCCAGGAAGTTGAGGAACTGGGCGGCATGGCCAAAGCCATTGACACTGGTTTGCCCAAACTGCGTATTGAAGAAGCCGCTGCCCGCCGTCAGGCTCGCATCGACTCCAAGAGCGAAAAGATCGTTGGCCTGAACTATCTGGCTTTGGATCATGAAGATCCCTTGGATATTTTGGACGTGGATAATATGGCTGTCCGTCAGGCGCAGATCGCCCGTCTGGAAAAACTCCGCGCCAACCGCGACAACGAAGTGGTACAGGAGAAATTGGAGGCTATTACGCATTGTATGGCAACTGGTGAAGGTAACCTGCTGGCTTGCGCAGTAGAAGCTGCACGCGCCCGCGCTTCCAAGGGTGAAATTAGTGACGCCATCGAAAAGGTTTGCGGCCGTCACGTTGCTGTTACCCGCAGCATTTCCGGGGTTTACTCCGCAGAATTCGGTGATGACGAAATCATCGAAGAAGTACGCAAGATGACCGCTGCTTTCGAAGAAAAGCATGGCCGTCGTCCGCGTATCATGATTGCCAAGATGGGTCAGGATGGTCACGATCGCGGCGCCAAAGTCTGCGCTACGGCTTATGCAGACATGGGCTTCGTGGTGGACATCGGCCCCATGTTCCAGACGCCGGAAGAAACCGCTCAGGATGCAGTGGACAACGACGTCCATATCGTGGGCATGAGCTCTCTGGCTGCTGGTCATAAGACCTTGCTGCCTGCTCTGGTAGAAGAGCTAAAGAAACGTGGCCGCGGTGACATCATGGTCATTGCTGGCGGCGTTATCCCCGCTCAGGACTATCAGTTCTTGAAAGATCATGGCGCTGCCGCCATTTATGGCCCCGGCACGGTGATCCCCGCAGCGGCTAAGGAAATGCTCCAGATTTTGGAAAAACGTCTGGGTGATGAATAATACCTTGCATTAGCTTGACAGGGGCGGGCTTTTCGCCCGCCCCTGGTTTGTCTTTTTTACTTTGTACAAAGAGACCAGTTGGCCGTTCTCTTTCGGAAAGGGGAGGAGCGCCTTTTCCGAAAAAGACGGGGAAGGAGGCAAAGTTATGCCGACGGATTACGATACCTATAAACCGGAATGGATTGATGAGGAGAAGAAAAACGACCAACGCTATGCGAGTTTTGTGATGACAGGAATCGAAGAAAAAAATGATACGTTGCGTGTTTCTCAGCAGGCAACGCAAGTTTCCAAACCGCCGAAAATGACCATCGACGATTATGTTGAGGGCGTTCTTTCTGGCGACCGAATGAAATTGAGCCGCGCCATCACTATGGTGGAAAACAATGCCATGAAGCATTTCGATATGGCGCAGGAAATTGTACAGCGCTTATTGCCTCATACCGGGAAAGCGGTGCGTATCGGTATTACCGGTGTGCCTGGTGCTGGTAAATCTACCATTATTGAAGCTCTGGGTACAAAATTGTGCAAAGAAGGGCATAAGGTGGCAGTCCTGGCCGTTGACCCCAGCTCGTCAGTGACAGGCGGCGCGATTTTGGGGGATAAGACCCGCATGGAACAACTTTCTCGCGAACCAAATGCCTTCATTCGTCCTTCGCCTGCTGGGGGGACCTTGGGCGGCGTTAGCCGCAAAAGCCGCGAAACCATGCTGTTGGTGGAAGCCGCTGGGTATGACGTGGTTTTGGTAGAAACCGTTGGGGTAGGCCAAAGTGAAACCACGGTTCGTTCTATGGTGGATTTTTTCCTGGTGGTGGTGCTGACCGGCGCTGGGGATGATTTGCAAGGGGTAAAGAAAGGCGTCATCGAGCTGGCGGACGCCATTTTGGTCAACAAAGCCGATGGCGATAATAAGCAACGGGCTTTGGTTACCCGTGCGGATTATGAGCAAATCCTGCATTATCTCCGTCCAGCTACCCAAGGCTGGAAAACCAAAGCTTATACCTGCTCCGCTTATACTGGGGAAGGAATTAGCGAGATTTGGGATGTCATGATGGAATACTGTGAGCAGATGCGCAAAACCGGCCAGTTGGAAGAACGCCGGCAGCAGCAGAAC
>CAKRYM010000201.1 GCA_934427095.1 uncultured Bacillota bacterium
TTCTCGATTTATTATATCGTAGGAAAGATTTGCGAACTAAAATCAAAAGTTTCCAGAGGCATTAACTGTGACCAATTATTTACATGACATTAATAGCCCATCTGACTTAAAAAAACTTTCTCCTAAGCAATTGCCAGATCTTGCCCAAGAAATCCGCCAACAAATTATCGAAACAACGGCAGAAAACGGCGGACATCTCGCCTCCAACCTGGGCGTAGTAGAACTGACTATTGCACTTCATTATGTATTGAATACCCCAACAGACAAAATCATTTGGGATGTTGGGCATCAGTGCTATGCGCATAAGCTGCTTACTGGTAGAAAAGAAGCTTTTTCTACGTTGCGCCAGCCACAGGGGCTCAGTGGCTTCTGTAATAAAGAAGAAAGCCCCTATGATATCTTTACCACTGGACATAGCAGTAATTCACTTTCTTTGGCGCTCGGTATGGCCGTAGCTCGCGATCTTGACCACGGTAAAGAAAAAATTGTGGCTGTGATTGGAGATGGGGCTTTAACCGGCGGGATGGCTTTTGAAGCGCTAAATAACGCTGGAGATACCTCCTCTCCTTTTGTCATTATTCTAAATGATAATGGGATGAGCATTGGGGGTAATGTTGGGGGATTGGCCCGTTATCTTTCCAATTTGCGATCCGGGGAAAAATACAATCGACTGAAAAATCGTGTTTATCACGCCCTAGCAAGGCTTCCCTTTGTGGGAAAAGGGATCGCGCATTTTCTGCGCAATTTGAAACGTAGCGTTAAGGCTATGCTAGTCCCAGGCATGATCTTTGAAAATCTTGGTATTCTTTACCTTGGCCCAGTGGATGGTCATGATATAGGCGCCATGACCGAGCTACTGAATCGTGCCCTAAAAATGAAAAAAACAACGTTGATTCATATTAAAACCGTTAAAGGTAAAGGATATATTCCGGCGGAAATGGCCCCGTCTATTTTTCACGGTACCGGGCCCTTTTATGTGTCTACTGGCCTTTCTCGTACGGAAGCAGCAAGTAGTTATACAGATGTTTTCGCGGACACACTAATCCAGATCGCGAAAAAGGATCGGGATGTCATTGCCATTACCGCAGCCATGCTACACGGTACTGGTCTAGAAAAATTTCGAGCCAAAATGCCGGAACGTGTTTTTGACGTGGGAATCGCAGAACAACATGCTGTAACTTTAGCCGGAGGCTTAGCCGCACAAGGGAAGCGACCTGTTGTTGCTATTTATTCTTGTTTTTTGCAGCGTGCTTACGATCAAATCATCGAAGATGTCTGCCTCCAAAACCTTCCCGTGATTTTTGCCATTGATCGGGCAGGTATTGTAGGCCAGGATGGCGTAAGCCATCAAGGGATATACGATATTTCTTATCTGCGTTGTATTCCCGGACTTGTGTTTATGGCTCCCGCTGACCAACCTGAATTTGCCTTAATGCTGAATGCCGCTTTTTCCCTTCACCTCTCGGTAGCCATTCGTTATCCTAGAGCAAGAGCAAATCGGCTACCTAAAGAACCAGCCCCCATCCAACTAGGCAAAAGCACTGTGATGCGGGAAGGTACTGATGTAGCGATCTTTGCTATTGGTACTATGGTGGAGTCTAGCTTAGCCTGCGCCGATATCTTGGCTGAAAAAGGCCTCAGTATAGCGGTAATCAATGCTCGCTTTATCTATCCACTTGACAAAGAAGTTTTGCTACATTATGCTCGCTTAACCAACGGCAAGATTCTTACCGTGGAAGAAAATGTTTGTAGCGGTGGTTTTGGAGCGGCCTGTGCGGAAGCATTAAGCCCACAAGGATATGCACCGCAAATCGCAGCTTTGCCTGCACGTTTTATCCCACATGGAGAAAGACAAGCGCAGCTTAAAGAATTTGGCTTAGATGCCTTTGGTTTAGCTGAACGGATTTTGCGGCAATGGTACCCGGAAAGGAAACAAGATCATGGCAAAGAATAAGGTCAGATTAGACGTTTTATTAACGGATAAAGGCCTATTCCCTTCACGGGAAAAAGCTAGGGCAGCCATTATGGCAGGAGAAGTTCTGGTCAATGAAAATAAAATTGACAAAGCCGGCGCACAAGTAGATGCACAAGCATCCATTCGCCTGGTAGGAAAACAACTGCCCTATGTATCCAGAGGCGGACTAAAATTGGAGAAAGCAATTCAATGCTTTCATCTGAATTTGCAAGGAAAAACCATCATTGATATTGGGGCATCTACCGGCGGTTTTGTCGATTGCGCGTTGCAAAACGGGGCAACGAAGGTTTATGCGGTAGACGTAGGCT
>CAKRYM010000202.1 GCA_934427095.1 uncultured Bacillota bacterium
ATTTGTAACCAACATACATACCACAAGCCGGGCGGAATAGCTAGGAAAAGATTTTGCTTTTCTTTGCTTACTGTGACACAGGTTTTGCGCCGGTCACTCTCCCTGATAGAACAGCAGCACATCCTTGAAGGAGATCGCTCCGTGGGTTGCCGACACCTCACGGACGCTGCTGCCGCGCATTTTGTTGTACTCCTCGCGGGTCATATCCACATCGCCGCCCAGCAGATGGTTTGTCATGTTGTGCTCCACCGCCAGCTTAAACAGCATCTTGCCCAGCCTGTCGCCGAACACGCCCAGTGTGCCCTCCAGCATCTCCTGCAGCGCGCGAGGCAGGTATGCGACCGACCGTTCGGCGTGCAGACGGCCACAATATTGCCGCAGGGCCTTCTCCACAAACTCATTGCGGGTGGGGCAATTATCTAGCTTATAAAATGCATCTACCTCCTGCCACACTTCGTCTGACAGCCACACGGAGTGACGGCTTTTTCCGTTGTTGTCCATTAAAAATTCCTCCTTTTTCGTATGTCTGCGCCGCCCAAAACCCTTGAAAACACGGGGCAAACGGGCATTTTTCCAAAGAATAGCGCCAAAGCATATTGGGAGACTGAAAATCAGCGTCAATCTCAAAATCCCGCAAACCCCCGTGGCAGCCCGCACTGCGGGCTGCCGTGAACGGCATAGGTGCGGAAAAGCGCCAATGCCTTTCTCCTGCTCCGCTTTCGGCGCACCGAAAAGCGGGCCGAAAGCGCTCCAAACCTCCGGTGCCGCTATCCTTACCCTCCCGTGTTCCTCCGAGGCCACACAGCGGCTCACAGGGGCGAGCGCGGGGGCTCCGTCGCCTGTGCCGCCAGCTTCTGCTGTGCACGGTGACGCTCGGCGGCGGCTTCGGCCATGGCCAGTTGCCGCTGGTGGAACTGCTCCACCGCCTGTCTCCACGGCAACAACGTGTAGAGCAGTGAGCCGTTCCGTTTGCGTCCGTCCTTCAGCGTGACGGTGGTGCGTTCCGTGCGGATGAGACCTTTCTCTTCCAGTGACCGCACATATTTGCACACTGTGTTGCGGCTCATGCCCACAGCGTCACCGATGGTGCGGTAGCTGGGGTAGCACTGGTAGGTCTTGCGATCCTCGCAGAACAGCAGGAACGAGTACACGGCGATCTCGCCGGGTGACAGGCCCAGTTGACAGATGACCTTCGGCACGGGGTAGTAGTTCCTGACAGGGTCAGGCTTCTGCCACGGCAGGGTGCGGGTCATTTCGCACCGCCTGTCTGTGACTCTACCCACTGGCAGAATTTTTCTTTCGGGACAACGATACGGTTACCCACACGCAGGGCGGGGAAGCTCGTTTCGTGCATCAGTTCATAAGTACTGGAGATGGAGACACCCAGCACCTTTGCCACCATTTCCGCGTTGAGGAATAACGGCAGCTCGTCGTAGTTTGAATAATCAGATTGTTTCATGAGATACTCCTTGTTTCAAATTCAGAGAAAAAGAACTTGCGTTTCGGAGGTCTCTCTGTTAGACTGTTTGCAGATGGCGTCTGCGTTTTCCGAAGCGCGGCGTGCCGCCAGACTGTTGCAGCAGTTTGGCGGCTTTCATTTTTGTAGGGACGATATACGGTTCTCACCTCTTTTCGTTGGATCTGCCATGCACCATAGGCCGTTCCTGCCGCGCTGTACTTGCGCGGCGTTTGTCTCCGCCTTGGCACGCTCGGCTGCTCTGCGCAGTGTCGTGGCGTACTTCCCCAGCGGGTATCTTCTCTGGTGATGGGTATGTAGTTGTTAAGGTACAGCGGAAGGTCTTTCCTTCTTCGTGCCCCCATGGTACAATAAGCCTGACGCAAAATACATCATGAAGTGATCTTTTTGCCAGGAGGTGTCGATGTGACTTCTGTAATTCCAAGCTTTGTTCTGTGCACGACAGCAGCCAGCGGCTTCATGCCGGTTTTGATCTGCGATGACGGAACGCAGATCGAACTGCCGCCCCACTCGGCAGCAGAGCTTCTTCTGGCCGCCGCTGAGATCGATCTCACGGCATACACCGATGCAGTTCGGCATTTGCGGGAGACACATCCGCTGTTTGAAGAGAAATTGGACATTAGTGTTTTGGAGTACCGTGACTTTCTCTCGCAGGCACTGGCGCTGCCCGAACAGCTCCGCCGCACAGATCCCGTAGGCTGGTTAGATGCCCGCATGCATCTGCGAGCTGCCCTTCAGCAGCCTGACGACGGCTCCGCTTCGTTCCTGCTCTACTCAGGCCAACGCATCTTG
>CAKRYM010000203.1 GCA_934427095.1 uncultured Bacillota bacterium
AAATAATCCCTGTCTAGGATGATTATGCACCGCTTGGCAACGTTTTGCCCATTCATAGGTACGATATTCCGCTTTTCTCACCTGCTGTTCTTTGCAGGGATAAGGCGAACATTCATCAAAGCACATTGCAATATCAGAGCTTAACGCCATTTCAATCTCCATGACTTTTTCTGGAGAAAAATGATGACGGCTACCATCAATATGGGAAGAAAAAGTTACCCCATCATCAGTCGTTTTCCGTAGATCAGCCAAAGAAAAAACTTGAAACCCACCGCTATCTGTTAAAATTGGCAAATCCCAATTCATAAAAGCGTGCAATCCGCCAGCTTCCTTCATCAGGTCATGGCCGGGACGCAAATAGAGATGATAGGTATTGCTTAGAATGATTTGCGCGCCCACTTCTTTCAGCTCATGAGGCGACATGGTTTTCACCGAAGCACAAGTACCAACAGGCATAAACACAGGGGTTTTCACATCCCCATGTGTCGTATGTAAAATTCCCGCCCGCGCAGGGCCGTCATTGTGTAATAAATCAAAGGTAATGGGTGCAGTCATGCAGATTAAACTCCTTTATGCAATAAACATAGCGTCACCAAAGGAAAAGAAGCGATATTTCTCTTCCACAGCCACATGATAGGCATTTAAAACATTTTCTCGGCCAGCAAAAGCAGAAACGAGCATAACCAAACTACTTTTAGGTAGATGGAAATTGGTAATCATTGCGTCTACCGCTTTATAATGATAACCAGGATAAATATATTTCTGCGTCCAGCCTTCATCCGCATGGACAAGGCCATCCTCTGTACTTACTGTTTCCAAAGTGCGTACTGCCGTGGTTCCCACCGCAATAATTCGTCCACCAGCAGCACGGGCAGCATTGATCCGCTCTGCCGTTTCCGCGGAAACGCGGTAATATTCACTGTGCATCACATGATTTTCCACCGTTTCCGATTTCACAGGACGAAATGTTCCTAAGCCTACATGCAACAGCACTTTTTCAATGATAATCCCTTTTTCTGCCAGTTCCTTTAATAGCCGATTGGTAAAATGCAAACCTGCTGTTGGCGCAGCCGCAGACCCACGTTCTCGAGCATAGACCGGCTGATAACGATTTTGATCAATCAGTGGTTTTTTAATATAAGGCGGCAGTGGCATTGTTCCTAGGCGATCCAATACGTCATAGAAATTCTCCTGAGTGGAAAAACGGATAATCCTTGTTCCTTCATCACTGTGATCTACCACTTCTGCGCTGATTTCTGGTAAATCAAACAGCAACTTAGTGCCAGGAAGTGCCTTTTTACCTGGCTTTACCAAACATTGCCAGGTCTGAAAACCAACCTCCTTCAGCAAAAGAATTTCCACTTTTGCGCCGCTTTCCCGGTGAGCGTAAAGCCGCGCCGGTAAGACCTTCGTATCATTAATTACCAGGACATCCCCTTTATTGAGGAATTGTCCAATCTCATGAAAAATTTTATGCTGAATTTCTCCTGTTTTGCGGTTTAACACCATCAAACGCGAAGCGTCTCTTGGTTCAATAGGATCTTGCGCAATTAATTCTTCCGGTAAATCATAATCAAAATCTGTTACTAACATAGCTGCCTCGATTATCTATAGTATTGTTGAATTTTTAACCCACCGCTGCAATAATAATGCTCAATGATTTCTTCCCAGGTATAGCCATCATCGGCCATAGCGATAGCGCCCCACTGGCTCATTCCTACACCGTGGCCATATCCTTTCCCAGAAATAACGATTTCGTCTCCACTGATTTCACCGGTTTTACTAACTGTCTCAGTGCCAGATGCAGTTCTTATAGTAAACGTATCGCTACTGCTTCCCCCAATGACGGAAATTGCCAGCCCTTTTGCGATCGCATAAAGCTGAGAAAAATCACTGCATTCCACCGTCTCGTTAGCGCCTTTGATATACAGGCTTCCCACCGATGACGTTTGATTTTCGATACTGATTAAAGTGCTATTAATATTCAGCAAACTACGAATATTATCTTTTGTTGCTGTTACGCTGCCCTTAGTTCCTTCTATGGTCACCTGCATAGCCCGCCCAGAAACCGAGGCTTGCCCCTGATAGGTCTGGGAAATCGTGATATCCACAAAGGAACCGATGTCTGTCTTTCCGTAAGCATTCGCCCGGCTCACCAACTCTTCTGGGGTATAAGTAACCGTCCATGAATAAGTAGAAGCCCCATAGCTGCTATAATTCCCAGCTAAGGCATCATAAGGAGAAGGAACCCCTTTGATTGGCAC
>CAKRYM010000204.1 GCA_934427095.1 uncultured Bacillota bacterium
GT
This sequence comes from uncultured Bacillota bacterium, assembly GCA_934427095.1. GTDB lineage: Bacteria > Bacillota > Dehalobacteriia > UBA4068 > UBA4068 > RGIG3155. The sequence continues at coordinate 3 of CAKRYM010000204.1, forward strand.
GGTAGTCAAATTATCCGCTACCGGATGGCCGGTTACCGGGTTATGGGTTTTTCGCCAACCATCAGAAAACCGATAGGTAATGGCAATCATCCGTTTGAAATCCTCTGGCCAGTCCTTTTCCAACATCCCGTCCAAGAGGCCGTGATGCTCCCCAAAGCCCTCAATCAAGTCATCGGGCTGAGCCAGCTGCCAAGCGGCAAGCAAATGTGCCTGGGCACGATCCTGCTGTTTTAAGCTCATATAATCCATCACCGCCACCAAATGCAAATAAATGGCTGAGATGGGAAAAACCTCGGTCTGCATGGCAAAAGCCGTTTCCACAATGCCGATACTCCTGCTATAGTCCCCTTGCAAATAGGTATAGTGCGCCTGCACATATAGGGCAAACATGCGTACCCCTGGTGGCAACAGCCGCAAATAATCCGACAAAGATTCCCCCTCTTCTGGCAAGGGCAGATGCAGCAATACCGCAGCAGCCGTTGTGATAAAGACCGCCGCTGCCTTCAGCTGAGGGGACATCTCCTCCTCCGCAACAGTGGACAAGGTATTCCGTACCTCGGCCAATGTATAGCGCGCCCGCTGAATTTGGCCAATGGAAAGATTGGCATACCCATAAATTAGGCAAGCGGATAGCTTGATTGCCAAATCAGGGTGGGAAAGATAAAGTTCAGCTTTTTGGACTGCTTCTTCCGGCTGGCCGCTAAAGTAATAATATTCCGCTAAAGCAATATCTCTCCGCTGGAGGTCCTTGATCTTCTGCACATATTCCAAGCAATGCCCTGGCGTAAAGGCCGTGTTCAGCAAAGGCATCAGGGATAAAGGCGGAACAGACGCGGGCGTTTTTTCTCCTTACCAAAACGCACCTGATTAAGGGTGTTCCTTAATCTGGGTGACTACCCATTGCCCATTGTCCTCTTTTTCTAAATACCACAGGGAGGGAATATTTTTGCTGCCGCTGACCTGATTCCCCGCAGCATCCCAAGTTGAGCAGGAATAATACACCCACAAGCACCCCTCTCTCTCCCCCAAATGAGCGGACCATAAGGACAAGGTATGGCTTTCCGTCACCGCTCCTCTTTCCCCTGGGGTAGCATAGCGGCTCAGCACGCCATAAGCCGCCTCGTTCTCCTCCCTGGTATGGGTAAGATCCGCAAAAGCGGCATCTGCCTGGCGTAAAATTCCTTGCCCCAAAGCCCTATCCGCTGCACTTCCCACATAAGCCAATTGGGCAAGTTCTTTGGCATTATAATACCCGCCAAAGGGCAAGGTCTTGGTCAAATGGTAAATGGGAAAAGCATAGAGCAGCGTCAAAAGAATCACCAGACAGAGAGCGGTAATCCCCACAACCTGAAAGGTTTTATGACGCATTTTCTTTTTTAAACCCAGCAAAGCTTGGGCTTCCTCCTGGTGTTGCGTGATTTCCTCTGAGTTTACCGTAGGCATAAGGGTTTCCTTTTGCATGGCTTGCCATTCCTTTTGACACGCTTCGCATTGCGCCAAATGCCCTTGTACAAACGCTGCGGTATCTTCACGCAACATCCCTTCTAAATAGAGGGGAAGGAGATCGCGAACAATGCTACATTCCTTTGTCATGCTTATCCTCCTCTACTTTGTTTTTCAACATGGTTTTTGCCCGGTGGTAGGTAACGCAGGCCCAATTTTCCGTTTTATGGAAAAGCTGGCCGATTTGTTTGAAGCTTAATTCCCCAAAGACCCGCCACATAAACACCTCTTTATATGGGTCAGCCAAGTTGTGCAGGTGTTGTTGAATTTGCAAGCTGGCTTCTTGCTGGAGCAGCCGTTGCTCCATGTCCCCATTATCTCCTTGCTTGCTGCCCTTCTGCTCCTCCCAGGGAACCAGGCGTTGATTTTTCTTCAGATAAGAGGCATAACTGTTTTTGGCGATTTGGCATAACCAGACCCTTAAATCACAGTCCCCCCGGAAGTCATCAATGGCTTTCAACGCCTTGAAAAAAGTCTCGCTAGTGATTTCCTCTGCAATCTGTCCATCACCGGAAAGGCGCCGGATGTATAAGTACACCGCCTGGAAGTATTTGCGGTAAATTTCTTCAAACTCCATTCCCCTACCACCTCCTTTCTTGAATAAGACGCGCAAAAGGGAAAAATCTTACAAGTTTTTTTAAAGCACGCTTATTTTTCCCCTTTTTTCTTTCTCTAAGCAAAAAGAGAAACAAAAAAAGGGCAGCCCAAGGCCACCCTTTCCC
>CAKRYM010000205.1 GCA_934427095.1 uncultured Bacillota bacterium
TACGTAGATTGCGTGGAACCACCAGTTGGGCCGTAAGCTTCCAGTTGCGCTAAGGAATTGATTTTATCCTGAATCAGAATGGCAGCAACGATCGCTACAAAAATTGCCAAAATTAAGCAAATAGTAGACAAATCAGAGGGAATATTTTTACTTTGTGAAAGTGCATCCAACCGTTGCGCAGTCTTGTAGAACCAATAGATACTGTAGAAGGGAACAAACATGCAAAGCAAAAGCTGCGCTACCGGATCACGCTTTTCCATATTGGGGGTTATGTTTAAGTATTTGGTGGTGCGGTAAATCCAAATGAAATACCAGATGCTAAAGGTAAAGAGCAACAGCAAAACATGTTTGATCAGCCCGCAATAGCCTTCTGGTTCTGTCCCGTTTTGCGGAGTGTAATTAGTGGAAGAGGCAGAAGCCTGCTGGCCTTGGGTTTTCTGTTGAGTAAAGCCAGTACTGACCTGCGGCTCCGTTGCAAACAATGCTAGAGCCAACCCACCGTAAAAAGCAAGGTAATAAATGAAATTCCGGAAAGTAAGCATCATGAAGCCGGCACGAAAGCCGCGGAAAAGGAAAAACAGCATGGTGCACAGGAAAAGGAAAACCAAAAGTGCCGCGGAAATGAGGCAAGCCCCGCTGGCTTTGGAAGGCAAAGAAAAGGGTAATTGGATTTTGATGACATCCAATACAGAAATCAGGATAAAAACAAAAATCAAGATTTGGAAGATACCCAGTACTCTGCCGCTATTAAATAGCGCCATCACTAAGAAGACAGCAAAGGGGACAAATAGCGGCACCTTTTCTTTCCAGGCCAAGAAAAGCAAAACCGCGCTAGCTACAGAAAAAATTAACGTTATTACGCCCATGAAGTAGAGATAACTACCGCGGTTAAACAGATTTAATAGCGCGGATAACCCTACCAAAATACAGGCGAATAGGAACCAACTATTGTCCTGCCTGGCACGATAAACAGAAGGCATAGAACAAACACTCCCTTTCCAAAATATGGTTTACGTTGATTTCATTATATGGGCGGTACCATATGTTGTCAATACGATTTGCTTTTTTTCTGGTTTACGAAACGCCCATGGACTTGCGCTTTTGAAAAGCAGAAATTACAGGGCGATTGACAGTCGCAATCAACATATGTCGAGGCTTATCATTTTATGCCGTTGCCAAAAGAAAAACACTTTTGTCTGAGTAGACAAAAGTGTTTGCTACGGAAAATTAGGTGAAGTTTCGCGGCTATGGTTAAACAGCTTGCGTTAATTTATTCTTCTGGAAATACCGCTTCTCCACAAAGAGAATTGGCCACATGCGCATGCACCCAGGTGCAAATTTGTTCGGCAAAGCGGAGTGTTGCGGGGCCTACGCTATCTGCGGAGCGAATCGCCAGCCCAATCCGACGACTGCTGGGGATATCTAATTCTCGTATAGCAATTTTATCGGAGCGGCCGGAAAGCAGCAGTTCTGGCACAATACTCATGCCTAATCCATTGGCTACCATGGCAATTAGGGCATAATCGTCCTTTGTATGAAAACGGACATTTGGGGTAACCCCAGCACTTTCTAATGTCATACGAACATCATGAGCGGAGCTTTCCGGTAGGGAAATAAAGGGGACCCTGGCCGCCTGGCGGATGGGGAATTTTTCTAATTGGGCTAAGGGGTGGTCCTTAGGTAAAATGGCTAATAATCTATCCTCCACCAAGGGAATGCAGCGATAGGTTGGATCGAAGGGCATACGGACAAAACCAAGATCCACTTCATGCCCATGAAACCAGTTTTCTACATCATAGTAGTCGCCGTTCATCAGCTTGAATTGAATATTGGGATAGTTTTGCTGGAATTCTTTGATAATACTAGGCAGCCAATTGACGGCCACGCTAGTAAAGGCGCCAATGCGCACCGTACCGGCATTTAATCCTTGAATGGAAGAGATAATTTGCAACAGCTGTTCATGATTGGCTAAGAGATTCCTAACCACAGGTAGGATCAATTCTCCCGCATTGGTCAAATGTATCCCCGCACGGTTGCGGGTAATCAGATGTACGCCCAACTCCTTTTCTAAAGAGGAAAGCATATGGCTAACTCCAGATTGGGTGTAGCCTAAGGATGAAGCTGCCGCAGAAAGGCTACCGCTTTCAATAATATGTAGGAATGCCTCATATTTGGCGATATTCATTGATCTACAC
>CAKRYM010000206.1 GCA_934427095.1 uncultured Bacillota bacterium
TATCTCTGCATGATGATCCTCGCCTGCATCAACAAGGCGTGCTTCATCTTCCTGCAAGCGGTCGGTAAGGCGCTGGCCTCAACGCTGCTGTCTATGTTCCGTGAGGTGGTATTCGGTGTGGGCTTTGCCCTGCTGCTGCCGGTGTTCTTCGGTCTGGACGGTGTGCTGTATTCCATGCCGGTGTCGGATATTCTGACCTTTATCATTTCGGCGGTCATCATCGTGAAAACCTATCGGGAATTGCACACAGGTGAAGTGCGGCAGGCATGAAGAGCAGCGTCATACGCTCTCAATGACCTTTACGCAGCGGAAAATCTTTCGCCGTTCTGGCCTTGCCGGCATAGAAAAGCCACCCTTGCAGGTGGCTTTTCAGGTTTCTTCTATTCCATCAGCTGCCGGTGCATCTCAGCATCCGGCGCCAGCGTCTTTACATAGTCCTCCAGCCGGTCCAGCACCGCTGCCAGCGCCTCCGTGGGCTGTCCCGCCACGCCGAAGGCGGGGTAGAACACATGAGCGCTGCCCTCCCGGACGCAGGTACGGTCGTCCGCTCCGGCGATCATGCTGAAAATGATCCCGCCGTCGTCCCTGCCGCAGAAATCGCCGGGGTAGGTGTGTACCTCCTCGCCCCGCATTCCCGGAAACGGTGCTTTCTCCGTTCCGGCAAACAGCCGCACACTGCCCTGCACCTGCTCCACATCGTGGGTGCCCAGCAGGTGCTGCGTCTCCAGCTCCGCCAGAAACGGGATGGCGGTGATAGGGTTCGCGTGGGGGAACGGGCGGCCCTTCAGCAGGATGGACTCCAGCTGCATCAGAACGGGATAGGTCTTTTTGAACTTCTTGAAGAAGCGGAAGTACACATTCTCGCTAAACACCGCCTTGCGGTCATAGTCCGCAAAGCGCTCCTTCAGGGCTCGCAGGTGCTCCTCCGTCATGGCGCGGAAAGCATCCTCCCGCCACAGGGTCTTTGCGGGATATGCGACCTCCAGTACGCCGAAGGGTACGCCGTTCAGCGCGTCGTCTTTTTGAAATTGCAGCATGGTACAGACCTCCTGTAATAAAAATAGCGGGATAAAATCCTCCCGAATTCTATCCCACTTGAATCGTGCCGGTATGGCGCGATAAGTCCTCTGATAAAACAAATCTCCACGTTATTTTGCACGAGTATACCACCATGCTTTACAAAATGCAAGAGGCTGACACATGAAACGTGTGTCAGCCTCTTGTATCTCTTACCCATTCAGCCCATTTCGTAAGCGGCCCGCTCCGGATCGTCTACGAAAAATTCCGCGCCCTTGCTGTCCAGCAGGGTCAGTGCCGTGGACAGCAGAAGCGCCGTGTGAGCTGCCGGATCATCCAGCGGGACGGTGAAGTCCTCCCGCATTTTGTGGATGCGGTACAGCACCGTATTCCGGTGGGGTGAACAGCGCTTCGCAGGTGTCCTTCAGGGATCGCCCGCAGGTTAGATAGGTATAGAGCGTCTCGCAGTACTGGCTGCCCTACTCCCTGTCGCAGACTGCAAGGGCCTTGACCTGAGGCAGGATCAGACTCTTGTACTGCTGGGCGGCAGTCAGCATCAGCAATGTGCGCAGCTGCTCCACATGATAGACGCTGCCACCGTGAAAATCGGCATCCGCGACCAAGTCCAGTGCCTCACGGGCGGTACGGTACAGGGCAGGCAGGCCGTAAAGCTCCGTTACCGGCTCAGAAATGACCACCTTCAGGTGGAACTCCTCCACAAGCGCGTCAAATCCGGCAGGATCATATCCCTCATGTAGAAAAAGAATGACATCACCCTGATAGAGAAACGGGTGGGAGGCATAGAACCGGTAAGTCAGCTCGTCCTTCAGTTGGCTCTTTCCCAGATACAGGGCGTGATATGCCGCCAGGTCGATCAGGGCGAAGGCGGTGGGGTGGAAATCCGCCAGATAGGTGCTGGAGCCGGAAATAGGCCGTCGAGGGAATGCCGCCGTCCAACAGGTGCATCAATATCTCCTCCGCCGTGCCGAAGGGCTTGTCCTGACGGCTGGCCTCCACGAACATCTGCTTGGCCAGCACCGTTTCCGCGGTGCGGAACGTCTCCGCCGGAATGTCCTCCAGATGGCCGCCGAGGTCCACGCAGACCAGATAGCCCAGCCGCACACCGGCGCTGATCAGGGGCGCGAAGCGGCGGCGACGGGTGCTGTCCGC
>CAKRYM010000207.1 GCA_934427095.1 uncultured Bacillota bacterium
AGCAGCGGGATATGCTCGCGCGTATGATCCGTCCCCTTGAACGTCGGGTCGCACCCATGATCCGCCGTAATCACCAAAATATCTTCCTTACGCAAACTAGCCATCAACTCCGGCAACGCGGCATCAAAACGCTCCAAAGCCTTTTGATAACCCACAACATCATTAGGATGTCCATATTTCATATCAAAGTCCACTAGATTAACAAAATATAATCCTGTTTTTTCACTACGTACTTCCTTCAGGAGGGCATCCATAGCCATTTCATTATTGCTGCCAGGAATAGGGTCGTCGATATTCTGTTGAGCAAAAATATCATAGATTTTTCCAATTGAATGAACTGGAATTCCTGCCTTTTGGCATTTTTCCAACATCCCTCCTGCCGGCGGCAGTAAAGAAAAATCATGCCGTCTTTCTGTACGGTAAAAGCCTTCCTGGGCATTACCTAAGAATGGTCTGGCAATTACCCTCCCCACGCCAAGATCCCCCACCAGCATTTCTCTGGCAATATGGCAATAAGCATAAAGATCCTCCACGGGAATCACCTCTTCATGGGCTGCTAGCTGAAATACGCTATCCGCTGAAGTATAAACAATCGGATAGCCTGTTTTCATATGCTCTGGGCCTAATTCCTGAATAATTTTCACCCCAGAGGCTACACAGTTGCCAAGGGTTTTTCTTCCGATTGCCGCCTCATAACGCGCCAAAAAATCTGCAGGAAAGCCATGGGGAAACGTTGGCCTGCTTTTTTCTGTAATTAATCCTGCAATTTCCCAATGCCCGGTTGTGGTGTCCATCCCCATCGAACGTTCCGCCATTCTTCCCCAGGCGGCAGTAGGCGTATCTGTAGGTTCAATATTGCGTAAAGGCAAAATATTTCCCAGCCCCATCTGTTGCAGATGAGGTAAAGAGAGATTCGTTTGTTCGGCGATATGTCCAAGGGTATTGGAGCCCTCTGTACCAAACAATGCTGCATCTGGTAATGATCCAACCCCCACGCTATCTAACACAACAATGATAAATCGTTTCATTCTATCCCTCCTCGAGGATGATGCTGTAAATAATGGCTTTTCAGCTCACTACGGCTGAAATTCGTATAAATTTGTGTTGTGGAAATGCTGCTATGACCCAAAAATTCTTGGACAATTCGTAAATCCGCCCCATTGTCCAGCATATGCGTAGCTGCGCTATGCCGCAAAGTATGTGGATGCAGAGACAGATTCAACCGCTTACCATAGCCTGACAAAATGCGCCAATAGCCGCTGCGGGAAAGCCCCTCGCCCAGGCGATTTAAAAAAACCTCCTGAGTCTTTTTGCCATGCAATAAAGCATTTCGGCCATGCTGCAAATATTGCTTTAATGCTTTTATGGCGTAATTGCCAATGGGAACCATTCTCTCTTTGCTTCCTTTGCCCATCACGCGCAAAATCTGATTATCAAAATCGAAATCATACAATGTCACGGAAACCAGCTCGGAAACTCTTAATCCACAGCTATACCCCAATTCCAACATGGCCTTATCCCGCAGCCCCAAAGGCGTGCTCAGATCCGGAGCAGCTAAAAGCTCTTTTATCTGGGCATAGGTTAAAGCATATCGAAAAGGCTGCTGTAATTTGGGCGCAGGCAGGTCCGCTGCAAAATTAACTTGAATTTGCCCTGTTCTCTGTAAATATTTGCCATATCCGCGCAAGGTAGAACAATATCTAGCATAAGTAGTGGCCTTACTTTCCGGGTTTTCCTGTTTATAGGCAAGGAGGAACAAGGAAACAGTTTCTTCATCAATAGCCTGAAGATTTGGGCAACCAATCTTACGTAAATAGGTAAAAAAATGCTTCAAATCTGCAGAATAACTATCAATAGTAGCGGGAGATAATCCTCGCTCTAACAAAAGAAATTCCTTGTATTCCGCAAGACTTAAGAAAAAAATGTCTTTTTTTCTTGGCAATGCTTTGTTTTTTTCCATACTTTTGAATTCTGCGCCTGCTCATGGATTCCTTCAAATAGCGGAGCTGGGAATAAAGAAAAACAGAAGGACGGAAATCCGCCCTTCTGTGGGAAAAACCAAATTATTCTGCTTCTTTTTCTGCCTTGGCCGCAGCGATTACCTTTTCTGCAATCATAGCGGGTACTTCCTCATATTTAGAGAACTTCATCGAGAACTTCCCGCGGCCTTGGGT
>CAKRYM010000208.1 GCA_934427095.1 uncultured Bacillota bacterium
AGGGGAAAATATCATCTACGCAGAGGGTTACCTGATGCAGAGCTACGTTCCCGGCTATTTCCTAAATATAGCGCTAAACAGATGGCGGCTTTGCTAAACCAGTGGCAGGCGGCCGATATGCTTCAGGTGGACGGAGCTTATGTTGCTGTGAACGGCTTCCATCCGCTTCCTACGCCAAACGAAGAAAAGCTTCTTGCGGAATTGGTGAATGCATATGTCAGCAGCGGTTATGAACCTCCGGATTGGCAAGAAGTGACAGGATCTCTTCATATTAAACAAGAAGATGCTAATGAATTGTTGATTTACCTTTGTGATCAAGGAACTTTGCTTCGTTGCGGAGATATTGTTTATGATGCAGAGAAAATAAAAACAGCAATTGAAACGTTAAAAGAAAAATCAAAGGAAAATGGTTTTACTTTGGCAGAGGCGCGAGACATTTTCCACAGTAGTCGAAAATTTGTTTTGCCTTTACTGGAATATTTGGATAACGAGAAAGTAACCAAGCGTGTAGGAGACAAACGATATTTCTTATAGGATAGCAGGGAAGAAGAGACGATAGAAAAAAACTATAATTAAGAATAATCAAAAAAATACCCTTTACAAAATATACAAGATATGCTACTATTAGCTTGTGAAATTACGAATTAGGGATGAAGTTTGCAGGAGAGTTCAGTTTTATTTAAATAAAATTGAACGCCGAAGGGGCAAATGTCGACTCGCCGGTCGAAACATGAAACTCTCAGGCCTAAGAACTGTAGGCAGACCAACCTCTGGAGCTTCTGCTCTTTTACAGAGGAAATGGCGGGCGTATTTGTCATTTCTTCTGTTTTTTTATGATTTGGAGTGTTTATGACGCAAACAAAGAAATCCCCCACATCAAATTTTACAATGATTACCAATAACCCGATGGTAGCAGAAAAATACCCCACAGTGACTGACTATTTTGCCTGCTCTCTGTGTGATATTCTTGTAAAGGGCCGGGACGCCATTCATCTTGGTAGTCGCCTGATTAATCACCCTTTATACGGCAGCATTAAACCTACCGAAACACCTTATCGGACATTAATGCTTTCAGACCAACGGGGCAATTTGGATATGATGTCCCTTCGGTTGATCGAGGGGTCTTTTGATGTGTTGCGGAAACTACCTAAAAAAGATATTGCTTATACGGAATCAATGTTAGAAGATTTTCAGGTTGTTGATTTGGACTTGATTGATTCTGCGATTCGAGCGTTACCCGCTGATTATCACTTTTAATTTGTTTCATACGTTCACAAAGGCATTTAGTTTTTATAAAATCAACTCAAATTAAACTAGGAGGTACACCATGTCTGAGATTTATGATATCCTCATTGTTGGCGGCGGCCCCGGTGGTATGGCTGCTGGTATTTATGGTAGCCGCGCTCGTCTGAAAACTGCTATTGTGGAAAAAGGCCGTACTGGTGGCCAGGCTTCCACTACTGCAGAAATGGAAAACTATCCTGGCTTTGGCCATGGCAGCACCGGCCCTGGGATCATGGAGAAATTTGCTGAACATGCTACTTCCTTCGGCACGGAAATCTTCCGCGGTGAAGTTGTTGATCTGCAGTTGGATGGCGATGTGAAAAAGGTCATCACCAAGAAAGGTGAGGAATACCTTGGCCGTACCGTTATTCTGGCTCCTGGTTCTGAACCCCGTATGCTGAACATTAAGGGTGAAGGCGAATTCCGTGGCAAAGGCGTTTCTTACTGCGCTACTTGCGATGCTGACTTCTTTGAAGATTTGGATGTTGTGGTCATCGGTAATGGCGATGCTGCAATCGAAGAAGCTATGTATCTGACTAAGTTTGCGGAAACCGTCACCATCATCGTTATTCACGAAGAAGGTGTTCTGGACTGCAACAAAGCCAGTGCTGAAAAAGCATTCAAGAATCCGAAACTCAAATGGGTTTGGAATTCCACTTTGGAAGAAATTTGCGGCGATGAGCTGGTAGAAAAGGTTATCGTTAAGAACATTGTTACCGGCGAATTGTCTGAACTGCCTACCAATGGCGTGTTCTTCTTCGTGGGCAGTGTTCCCAAGACCAAGTTCCTCCAGGGGAAAGTTGAAATGAATCCCCAGGGTTATATCATCACCAATGATTTGATGGAAACTAACGTTCCTGGCGTTTATGCCGTAGGT
>CAKRYM010000209.1 GCA_934427095.1 uncultured Bacillota bacterium
CTGCCCGCGCCGAAGGAATAGAAGCTTTGCTGGACTTAGCCCAATACAAGAAAATCGGAAAATGCCAAGTGCTTGCCGCTGTGGGGTGTATGACCGAGAAATTCGGCACAGAAATGGCAGATTGTATGCCCGAGATTGACCTTTTTGTCGGGGTGGATCACTATACCGAGATTCCCGATTTGATCTTGGCTAAGCTGCAAGAAAATTACCGTATGCCTGCTTTTTCCGGGGATTCCTATTTGTTGCGGGATCTTTCTACTCAGGACGGCAGCGCCTATCTAAAAATTGCGGAAGGTTGTGACAACCGTTGCGCCTATTGTCTGATTCCCTATATCCGCGGACCTTTGGTTAGCAGAAAAATGGAAGACATCCTGGTAGAAGCGAAGGCTTTACTAGAAAAGGGCGTAAAAGAAGTGGTGCTGATTGCACAGGACTGTGGCAGATATGGATTAGACCTTTATGGTAAGCGTCGTTTGCCGGAATTGTTGGATCAGATTGCTAGCCTGCCCTTTGCCATGGTAAGGCTGCTTTATGTATACCCAGATTTGGTGGATCAAGAATTGCTGGCTGTGATGAAAAAGCATGATAATATTTGCCATTATTTGGATATGCCGATTCAACATTGTTCAGCCACGGTGTTGCAGGCCATGCATCGCCGAGGAGATAAAGAGAGCCTTTTGGAAAAGGTAAGAGAAATTCGTGCAGCTTTACCAGATGTTGTGCTGCGTACCACAGTTATGCTGGGTTTTCCCGGAGAAACTGAGGCAGATTTTGAAGAATTGCTAGAGTTTCTTGCTGAGGCGGAATTTGACTGGCTAGGCGCTTTCCCGTATTTCCAGGAAGAAGGCACGCCAGCTGCCGATATGCCCAATCAAGTGGAAGCGGACATCAAGCAAATGCGTGTAGATGCAGTAATGGAACAGGCATCCTATATCACAGAACGTGTTTTGGATCGTTATTTGGGGCGCACGCTTACGGTATTAGCTAGTGTTCCTGATGAGAATACCCCTGTGGGGTATTCTGTAGGGCGTAGTCAATATCAAGCTCCGGATGTGGATGGCGTTATCCTTTTCACGGGGGAAGATGTACAGCCTGGTCAGCTCTACGAAGTATCGATTACGGATCATGATATCTATGATTTGATTGGACAGGTGGTAGAATGAGTATCGCCGAAAAAGTGGTGCGTGCCCTACAAAGCAGAAGTCAAACCTTGGCCACGGCAGAATCCTGTACCGGTGGGTTGATCGCAGCGGCAATTACTGATGTACCTGGGGCATCAGATATTTTTGGCTGCGGCGTGGTGAGCTATAGTAATGAGATCAAAGCCAAGCTGCTTCAAGTACCTCAGGAGATTTTGGCACAATTTGGTGCTGTGAGCCCGGAAACCGCTGCTGCCATGGCCAGGGGGGTGCAGGCCTTGTCTGGCGCGGATTGGAATATTTCTGTCACAGGGATTGCTGGCCCTGGAGGAGGTTCTGCCACTAAACCTGTTGGTCTAGTTTTTATGGCCTGTTGTTGTGGGGAAGAGGTAACGGTAGAAAAGCATGTGTTTAGTGGCGACCGGACACAGGTTCGTAGCCAGACTGTTGCTACTGCGCTTGCTCTTTTGCAGAGGGAAATTGAGAAAAAATAGGAGAAAATGCTATCTATGAAGCGTGTACTTTTATCCTTAGTCTTGATTTGTGTGTTTCTTTTGGCGGCAGCTTGCTCTGATCAGTCTTTTGATGATCTTGATCTTACAACCTATGAGAGTCGTTGGGGATATACCTTATCTATTCCTACAGATTGGGAAATAACAGAAGATGGGGATGCCAGCTGCACCTTTACCAATGCAGCAGGGGATATTATTTTAGCAACGGACGTAGCGGCTGGTACCATGGAATATCAGACCCTAGAAGAGCTTTGCGATGAGTTGAGAACGCAAATGCTAGATACCGTATTTGAAACGATTGAAACCAGTAAAGAAAGGGGCACAGAGAACGCTTATCGCATTTTACTCTCTGGCACAGACGCACAAGGCACAGAAGTCACGGTTGATGTGATGATTTATTCTCCTTTTACGTCTGTTCATTACTATTTTACGGTTACGGCACAGGCCGAACAGTATGAGAAAAATAGTTATATTATTGATGGAATCTTCGATAGCTTGACTGTTACG
>CAKRYM010000210.1 GCA_934427095.1 uncultured Bacillota bacterium
GAATAAGACCGCCCTCTTTGGAGAGCGGTCTTATTCTGTTTTCCCGGTCTGGTAGCCGGGTACGAGGAAGAAAAACAAATTGTTTGGAGGTAAGTAATAAAGAAATAAAGAAAATACCGGCGGGGCGATGAAGCCCCGCGCCCACATGGGGCTTATGCTTCAGCGGTACGCTCCAGATTGGCATGGAGCATGGCCGCCACCTTATGGAAGGCAGCCATATCCTCGCTGCTAATGTCTTGTACCAAATTACGGTTTAAGCCGTCGATACCCAGGATAACCCGGTTGAGCATATCATAGCCGGCTTCAGTTAAGAGCAGGCGTTTGAATCTACCGTCGTCCTCCATGGCTTCCCGGCGTAAAAGGCCCTTGGCTTCTAATTCCGTCACTAAGCCAGAAGCAGTGGAACGGCAAATCCCCAGTTTATTTTCGAGCTCACAAAGGTAAACATCTTTGTTTTTGGAATTCGTACCGATATAGCGGAGTATACGATATTGCTGCCCGGTGAGCCCGTCCGGCAGCACGTCTCGGTTGATGCTCCGCTTAATGCCTCGATACAACCGGCCGATATCCAATGCGGTCTCTGCAAACATATCCTTGTCCACTCCGTTCTTCATTCGTTATAATAGAGTTACGGGTTTCAGGTTTTTCTTGATGGTTTTAGTATAAAGGGGAAAAGTTAACCTAATGTCAATTGAGTATGAACATTTGTTGATATTTGTATGATTTTTGTTTTCCTATTAATAAGCGTAAAGACCAAGGCAAAGAGAGAGGTGTTGATATGTTCACGATTCTGGTGGTAGAGGATGATGGGGAATTACAACAACTGTTTTGCCGGGTACTGGCAAAAAACGGCTATCGTACCCTTTCGGCTGGGAATGGACGGGAAGCTTTAGAAGTGATCGATCAAGAATACGTGGATTTGGTGATTTCTGATGTGATGATGCCGGAAATGGACGGCTATGAGTTGGCCGCTTCCCTGCGGGAAACAGGCAGTACCTTGCCGATCTTGATGATTACAGCCAAGGACGGCTTTCAGGAAATCCGCCAGGGGTTCCTCTCTGGTACGGACGATTATATGGTAAAGCCCATTAATGTAAATGAAATGGTGCTTAGGGTCGGCGCTTTGCTCCGTAGGGCCCAGATGATGAATGAACGGAAACTAACCGTAGGGGAAACCATTCTGGATTGCGATACCTTAACGATATATACCCCAAAGGGCCGGCAAGAACTGCCCCAAAAGGAATTCCAGCTTTTATATAAATTACTCACCGGTATGGGCCGTATTTTTACCAGACAGCAATTGATGGATGAAATTTGGGGATATGATTCGGAAACAGAAGCCCGTACCGTGGATGTGCATATTAGCCGGCTCAGAGAACGACTCAGGGAAAATCCGGATGTGGAAATCGCCACGGTACGGGGAATCGGCTATAAGGCGGTGAAGCGGCGTGACTGATCATAAGCCCAATACCCAAATACGGATGTATTTTTCCTTTGCCGTGTGTATGGTACTTTTGGTTACTTTGGTTTTCGTGGGGAGTATCGGCTTGCTGCTAATGCGCCTATGGGGCGTGTCCTCGCCTACGCTGATGCTCTTGATTGCCTTGACTTTAGCCAGCGTGGTGGTGGGTTCTTTGCTGTCCAGTTTTGTGGGCTCCGGCTTGATTGAGCCTATTGTCCAGCTGAGTGAAGCTTCCCGTAAAGTGGCGGCAGGGGATTTTAGCATTCGCTTGGAAGCCCAACACGGTATTGATGAGATTCAAACCATGCTGGAAAATTTTAATACCATGGTGGAGGAGTTGGGCTCCACAGAAACCCTGCGCAGCGATTTTGTGGCCAGCGTTTCCCATGAGTTTAAAACCCCCATTACCGCGATTGAGGGGTATGCTACTTTGCTGCAAGACCCAGGGCTTACCCAGGCAGAGCAGGCGGAATGTGTGGACAAAATTCTCTTTAATACAGGAAGGCTTTCCGCCTTGGTAGGAAATATCCTCCTGCTTTCCAAAATTGAGAATCAAACCATTTCCCTGCCGCCTAGCCAGTTTCGCTTAGACGAGCAGCTACGCCAGGCTTTGGTGTTGCTGGAACCCAAATGGGCAGCCAAGGAGATTGATTTTGATGTGGAGCTGGACACGGTACAGTAT
>CAKRYM010000211.1 GCA_934427095.1 uncultured Bacillota bacterium
CTGGGAGGATAGGTAGTCGCCGGGAGTAAGTTTTAGAGCGGTTCAAAAGAACCGCTCTTCTTTTTTGCTTACTTACTATCTACTTATCTGCGGCCTATCTTTCCTTGCTTTCTATTGATTTCTATTGTAATAGACGAGGCCCATCTATAAAAAAAATAACCGCCCTGCCCTGCCAAGCTAGCGGTTATTTCTTTGACGTTATTATATCAAGTTTTATGGGAGGTGTGAACCGTAGAAAAAGTACCACTGACCACAGAAGTCAAGCAGAATAGCCTTTTCTCTAATCATGATTGGCTCATATCTTGGAACAGGGCGATTTGCGGGGGAAAGTAGGTGAACAGAAGGAAAAGCAATAGAAAAATCATCACTAGAATGCTGAGTAAAGCCGTGTAAGGCAGAGCTTTAGCGGACAGGGTGAGGCGGTAAACGGCCAAAAAGGCCAGGAGAACAGAGACAAAGAAAATGGCGATATCTACCACCGCTAGATTGAAGCCTAAGGCTCCGGAATAGGTATAAAATAGGACTGGGATCAGTAATGTGCCGAACAATAGACCGGCAGAGAGCGCGGAAGTGATTTGCGGATACACCTCTTTGCAACGCCAGTTGAGAAAAATGCCGTAGACCAGCATGGGAAAAAAGATTAACTTCATGTGTTCCCACGTGGATTCGTTAATGGGGAAAAATAAACCCACTATCCCGTTGTTTCCTGTCCATCCGTAAACAAAATGGCTTAAGGTGCCGGTCACAAAGACGAAAAGAATGCCAATGATGAGATAACGCTTTAAGGAGTTCATGGATATACCGCCTGTTCTAGGCCATTCTACTTTTAATATATTCCCAGGATAGACGCCTTATGCTGTACCCCAAGCAAAAAATAGGCGAAAAAAGAGGCGGGGATATCTTAGCGATGCTCCCGCTTTATCTCATCAGATCTCCAAATTGGAAGTTATTTTTTCATACCGGTACCCATCCTCAAACGCTGATTAAAAATATTGGGCATATAATTTCCATCTGATTGACCTCAGCTATGATAGTCGTTCATTTCATCAAGTAAAACAACAATTCTTTTTATTCCCCAGAATGTCATTCCAATTAGGAATGCGGGAAGCCACAGCTTAAGCGCATCTGAAAAGGCAAAATGCCAACCTACGGTATTGGGGGCCAAGGAATATGCTTGGCTGCCTGAAGATAAGCCAAATAAAAAACCGACTAAAAAAACAACGATTGCAAGTTTACCCCAAATTGTTTTAGGCGTTAATCGGTTCATATACGATTTTTGCTTCTTTACAGGAGGATAGAGTAACTCGTTGGGATTCGTATGGAGTGTTTCACTACTCTGCACAAGCATATCCAAATCCGGATAGGAATTTCCACGCTCCCAGTTTGAAATGGTTTGACGGGTTACCCCTAATTCCTCTGCCAGCAAGTCCTGGGATAAGTTTTCTTTTTTCCTTATACGCTTTAAGTTGGTGCTAAAATCCGACAATTGAACTGCCCCCTTCCCTAATTGGAATTGTACCATAAAGGGGTAATTGCAAACAAGCAAAGATCCTTTGCCTGAGAGGCAAGGGTGGAAAATTTGCGCTCATCCTTGTTCGGCTGCTTTAATGATTCTTTAATCAACGGTAAATTGGGTAAGGTGGCTAGAAAACAGAGAGAAAGAAGTACGGCTTCAAAGCTGCCCGTCGCGCTCCCCAGTTCAGCAAGCGATAATCAAACTTCTGCAAGGGAGAACAGCTGGGGATAATGGTTGATCGAGTGCTAGAACAAAAGCCTGTTACGCCATGACCCGCAAGATCCATATACTTTGATATATATGATTATACTTTTTGGGGAGGCAGAAGAGGAGTTATACTTGTAATGCCTGTTTTTAGGCGTTATAATAGTAGCCAAAAGATGAATTATGCTGTTGACTGAAAACAGACTACCCACTGCGGGTAGGGAAGAAGAAAAAATCTGTGCTATACTAATGGTCGACAATTTTTAGCAAACCAAAAATAGAGAATATTAAAGGTTGTTGACGCTTTTTCATATAACAAAAAAGACGAGGGGGGATGAATATTTGAAACTTAGAACTTTTGTTTTTTTGCTGATTACTGTGTTATTGCTCTGTACAGGTT
>CAKRYM010000212.1 GCA_934427095.1 uncultured Bacillota bacterium
CTCCCAGGTATAGCAACCGGGAACCTGGCTTTCACAGGTAATAATGTTTTTCAGCACCGGCAGACGTTTGGAGAACAATTTCCCTTTTTCGCAGGTGTTCAGTTCTGGGCAGAGTTCTTGGATGATGCTGACATAGTCAGAATCTTTATACCCATCTACCATAACCAGGGTATGAGTGTCAGATTGCCGCAGCAAATATTCTGCTTCGTGGATCTTGTAAGCAGTATTTACTGTGACCAAAACCGCGCCGATTTTGGTGGTGGCCCAGAAGGTGATGTACCACTGGGGAACATTGGTAGCCCAGATAGCTACATGATCGCCTTTGCGTACACCCATGGCGATCAAGGCACGGGCAAAGCGGTCAACATCCTCTCGGAATTCTGGATAGGTACGGGTGTAGTCCAGCTCGGTATAACGGAAGGCATATTGATCCGGGAATTCTTCACAGACTCTGTCCAACAGATCCGGGAATGTCTGATCAATCAGCAATTCTTTCGGCCAGATATATTTCCCAGTACCCCGGTTATCCGTCTGCAAATCATATTTATGCCGGCGGTGATAGGGCTTAATAAACTGCGCATAGGCGGGAACCACAATGCCAGCTTCTGCCAACTGAGAGGACCAACGTCTTACCCATTCCAAGGAAACGGAATATTTGAAGTTGTTTTCTTTTAGTACGTTCAAGGCCTCTTCCAAGGGCAGGTCGCCGGAACCGGTGATGCGATATTCCAGCCCAGTATCTGTCATCACGCTATCCTTGATGTGGATATGGCGAATATAGTCCCCCAGGTTAGCGTAGGTCTGTGCCGGCGTTTCCTTCCCATAGCGCACCGTATGATGAATGTCCCACAGGGCAGCCACATATTCGCTGTTTACCGTATCCAACAGCTTTTTCAGACGAGCAGAATCAGAATATACGCCATTGGTTTCTACCAGCAACGTAACGCCGTATTTTTCCGCTTCATGGGAAAGGCGTTTCAATACGCCCATGACAAAGTCATCGTTTACTTCTCCTTGGGGTGCGGGTTCCAAATCCCCCAGAACGCGGACAAATTTTGCGCCCACTTTTTGCGCCAGCTGGCAGTAAGCATCAATTTCTGCAACATTTGCCTGGAAGCTATCAGGGTCTTTCAGATTGGCACCAGAGCTGACGCAGGGGATTTCCAGGCCCATGGCCCGCAGTTTACTCATGGTTTCATCAATTTCCTGATCGGAAAAAGGTTTGTCTTTGCCAAAAGCAATTTCGTCACCGACACCGCGAATTTCGATGCCGTCGAAATTAAAATCCTTGGCCATGGAACAAATCTCCTGCCAGGACATATCTGGACAGGCTAAGGTGGAAAAACTGGTTTTCATTGTCTGTTGTCCTTTCTGCTGCGGGGTATTCCTCACCTAGGTGCAGCTTTTCCGTTAAGGTGAGCTCGGACGAAAGAAAAACCTTCGTCCTTAAATAAATTTAAGAGACGAAGGTTATTAACCACCGCGGTACCACTCTTATTGCCGCCTGAAGCGACCACTCACTGCGTCAAACAACGCATTCCTCTGTTACGGGAGGACCCGGACGCACTTACTAGCAAAAACGCGTTCAGCTGTCTGCTCGGGGTGGAGAGTTTCTGATTCACGAATCCTGCCTTGCACCAACCGGCAGTTCTCTGAAAACGCTTACTCAGTCACTACGCTTATGCGTACCCGTCATCGCATTTGACAATATGAAAATGCTTAAATCAGGTTGTATTATAAAGCAAAGAGGTTTTGTTTGTCAATGGGTAATTTTGAAAAATTTTTATTGTCTGTCGGCAAGTACGTGTAGCAGGATTGTTCTTTTTCCGTAGCCAGTAGCATTTTCATGGGCCATGCATATCTTGTACTGTAGCCATTTTCTCTTGCTTAATGGATTGAACCTGCTGCATATCAGCTCAGTACGGCGCAAAGGATAGGGGCGTTTTGCTGCATCAGATGGTTTTTCTGTTATACAGCAGTTGAGATAAAGCAAAGGAAGAAGGTGATCTTCATCCAAAGACCAGTGAATTATGAACAAACAGATAGCCGCTGGAAAAATATTATGTACTCCAATCATGGAGATAAGAAACA
>CAKRYM010000213.1 GCA_934427095.1 uncultured Bacillota bacterium
CTGCGGAGAACAGGAAGGCCCAAAAAGTTCCGAGTATGTTTATGTCCCGGAATATCATAAGCTCACCGCTGATTTTGATTCGATTGAATATGTAACTTATGGATCAGACGGTTCTCTGTATTTTAGTACATATGGCGTAACGGAGCGGAAAGAAACTTTAACAGAACAGGAAACCGCTCAGTACATGGAATGGTACGGAGAATTGCAGGACTGGATGTATGAAGTCTACGGCAACCAAATCTATCGTACGGATATTGAAGGCACGGAAATGGTGCAGCTGGAAAATTACCGTCCGTTAAGCGCTGATCTGGGACCCAGTGCCTATGGTAGCCTTACTGGCCTTTATGCCACGGATGACGGCAATTTGTTGGTGCTGGAAAACGTTTACCAAGACGTATATGAAGGCAATGAATGGATCAGCTCCACCAATAACTATTATCTGCGTGTGTTAGACAGCACGGGGAAAGAAGTTTCCCAGACCCTGTTAAATGACCTTTTTGAAGGGGAAGAATATATCAATTTCACCGGCCTTGCTGTGGGGCAAGATGGAAATATCTATCTTGGGGGCAGCAATGGCGTTTATGTCATTTCTTCTACCGGGGAACCTCTGTTTACCTTGGAAACAGAACAATGGGTTGATGGCATTTACTGCTTAAGTGATGGCAGAGTTGCTGTGATGTCCTGGAAAGATTCTGGGGAAGTGCTGACTGTTGTGGATACAGAAGCAAAGGCCTGGGGCGAAGATATTTCTGTACCTAGCAATGCTTGGCAGATTTATCCCTGCGAAGGGGACTATGATTTCTTGTACAATGACAGCTCTACCCTGATGGGATATAATATCGCCTCGGATACCAGTGAAGAAGTGTTGAACTGGATTGACTGCGACGTAGACAATAACAATGTGAGAACCATGTCTTTGCTGCCGGACGGTCGCATTTTCTGTGCAGTACAGACCTATACCCAGGATGGGGCTGAATGGGAATTTGTCTTGCTGACTAAGACGAAAGCCAGCGAAGTTCCGCAGAAAACGGAAATCACCTTGGCCGCCTATTACCTCTACGGGGATTTGCGTTCGCAAATCATTGAATTTAATAAAACCAACCCTGAATACCGCATTGTAGTTGAAGAATACGAAAAGTATAATACCGAGGATGACTATACTGCTGGGCTGAATAAGTTGACCACGGAAATTTCTTCTGGCAAGATTCCGGATTTGTTAATCGTTGATAGCCTTCCTATTGAACAGTATGCTGCCAATGGTATGCTGGAAGATTTGTGGCCCTGGATTGATCAGGATGAGGAATTGAGCCGGGAAGATTTGGTTCCCAGTGTCTTTGCTGCCTTGGAAACCGATGGTAAACTTTGCCAGATTTCCTCCGGGTTTACGGTAAATAGTTTGATTGGCTCTTCTTCTGTATTGGGAACGGGAATGGGCTGGACGACAGAGGAGTTGAATGAATTTTTGGATGCGCATCCGGAAACGCAGCTTAACTCCTTTTGGACGAAGGATAATGCTCTTTTGGCCTTTGGCTTGATGAATATCGATAATTTCATCGACTGGACCACTGGGGAATGCTCCTTTGATAGCCAGGAATTTGTGCAATTGCTGGAATTTGCCAACCGCTTCCCGGCCGAGATTAACTGGAATGAATCGGAATATGTGGATGATTATCAGTTGATTCAAGAAGGGAAAATCTTGTTCTATCCTTTCTCCCTGTATAGTTTGTCCGATTATAATATGTACAAAGATTTGTTCGGTGGGGAGGTCACCTTTATCGGCTATCCTACCAGAGAAGGGGTAGGCAATTACATTTCCTTGGATAGCGGCTTAGCCATGAGCGCTTCCTGCAAAAATAAAGAAGGCGCCTGGTCCTTTATGCGCACCTTGCTGACAGAAGAGTACCAGAAAGATAACTATAGCTTGCCCACGAACATGAATTTGCTCAATAAGAAGTTAGAAGAAGCAATGAGTCCTGAGAAAGCTGATTCCACCTGGACCATGGGCGGCAATGGTTATGAAATTACCGTCAGCGAACAACTGACCCAGGCAGATGT
>CAKRYM010000214.1 GCA_934427095.1 uncultured Bacillota bacterium
GCCCAAGCTTAACCTGGACTGTTTCTAGCAACAAAACGCCTTTGTGCTTAGGCATAAAGGCGTTTTTCTTTTTCCCTATTTCTTGTAAAACAATGGTTGACATCGACACATTACAGTGATATGCTGTATATACTTTTGAGGACGGCTGTTGGTCGTTCTCTTGTTTCTCTTGTGTAGTAACCGTTGCCGCTTGCCTTCGGGCAGGCGGTTGTCTATGTTTTATCCACTGTCTAGCGCAAAGGAGGAAAGTTGATTATGCCGCGCAGCAATGAACGTGACCTGCTGCAAGGGCCTTTAATGCCCATGATTATCCGTTTTTCCCTGCCACTGATTGTCACTAATCTGTTGCAGGTCTGCTATTCAGCGGCGGATATGATTGTGGTGGGGTTATCCAATGTACCCGGAGCCATCGGCGCCATTGGTACCACCAGCTCTCTCGTTACCCTAATCCTCAATGTGTTTATCGGTTTTTCCGTCGGCGCTACGGTCATCACTGCCCGTTGTCTCGGCGCTAGGAATCAACAGGGCACGGAAAAAGCAGTGCATACCGCCCTGTTAACCGGGGCGATTTTTGGTGTAGTGGGGGGGATTGTCGGCGTAGCCATTGCCCGACCAGTACTCACCTTAATGGGTAATCAAGGGGAAGTGCTGCGCCTTTCCGTCTTATATGCGCAAATCTATTTTGCCGGCTCCCCTTTCCTTTCCGTTGCCAACTATGCCATCGCGATTTTTAGGGCCAAAGGAGATACCGCTACCCCCTTATATGTGCTGACTGCTTCCGGCGTATTAAACGTGGGCCTGAATTTATTCTTTGTGCTGGTCTGCGGTATGTCCGTAGAAGGGGTGGCCATTGCGACCAGCATTTCCTCTGCCGCCTCCATGCTTTGGCTTCTTCTGCTGCTGAACCGGGATAAGGGCTGGTGTAAATTCACCTGGAAAAACCTGAGCTTAGACAAAAGAGCCTTTATGGATATTCTCCGTATCGGCTTACCTGCCGGCTTACAAGGGGCGCTCTTTTCCCTGTCCAATTTGTTGATTCAGTCCGCGATCATTGGCATCAACAACCAGGTTTGCCCAGGGGGCTCCGGCATCATCGATGGGAATTCCGCTGCCCTAAGTTTGGAGAATTTCCCCTATATGGCTTCTAACGCCGTATGTCAGGCTTCCATCACCTTTACCAGCCAGCATTATGGCGCCGGGAAATTCCGCCGGATTGGTAAGGTCATGCAAAATTGTTGCCTATTGACTTGTTTGGTGATTCTGATTTTCGGCGGCAGTTTGCTTTTATTCCAAAAGCCGCTGATTGGCCTTTATGTGCAAGAAGGCTTGGCCGTGGAAACTGCGCAGCTTCGCTTGCAAGTGTTGATTTCCACCTATTTCTTCGTGGCTTTAATGGAAGTTTGTTCCGGCGTGCTCAGGGGCTTGGATCATTCCGCTGCCTCCACCGTAATTGTGCTGCTGGGCTCCTGCGCCTTCCGTATTGTCTGGCTCTATACCATTTTCCAGCTTAACCCTACCCTAACGACAATTTATCTTTCCTACCCCATTTCCTGGATCTTAACCACCTTGGTGCTTTTCCTCTTTGTTCAGCATTACTGGCGGCCTCTGGTCAGATTGGAAGAGGCAAGGGAAGCGGAACAAATTGCCCAAGCGCAGGAGAATGCGTAAAGTAACCCACCCTTTCGTTAGGAAAAGAAAACCCCTCTCTGCTTAAAGCAGAGAGGGGTTTCTATTGTCAAATCAGGTTTATGTTGTTTCCTACAGCCTAGGGTTTTCGCCCCTTAGTCTGCGGATAGGGAAGAATCCTCCTCTTCCGTCAAAAACAGCAGACCGTCCGCCGAAACGGTATCGCTTAAAACAGTGGTAGTGGATACCAAATCCGTATACTGCCGTAAGCTTTCATCCGCCATGCGGGTGACCAAAGCGGCGGCTTCTGTCCGGGTGACATCTTCACCCATACCAAAC
>CAKRYM010000215.1 GCA_934427095.1 uncultured Bacillota bacterium
GCCTTACACCCAGGGAAAATGGGTTAATGTATAAAAAAGGAAGGCGATATGCCTTCCTTTTTCTTTGCGTCAATATCGAATAGATGAAACAATAAAAACCAATGAGCTAGGCTCTTTCTACTAAGCGCTGTGGCTCTGTGCGTGGTCTTGCTTTTTTACGGGGGACCAGAATTTTTACTAGAGTAAATCCAGCCACACCACAGAGTAGGGTTAATAAAGATTTTCCTAAGGCCGGCCAGAAATGCAAGTTGGCGGGGTCTGCAAGAAAGAGAGAAATGATGGCTGAGATAAGGGAAACAATCGCCGAGGGGAAAACGGTTCCACCCCGGATAAGAAAAGTAATCATCCCGCAGCTAAGAAAAATCGCACCCAGCCAAATGAGTTTTGGCGTTATGTTTAACTGAGGCGTTATGTTGCACCAATAGCAAATCAGCGTCCAGATCAATAAACCGATGCCACAGATCAAGCCAAAAAGCAGCAGCCCGGTGAGGATCAGTGGAAGAATACGGTAGCGCCGGAACGCAGATCTGGTATGTTTCTTGATGTTCAGTTGGATCATGAGGCCCCCGGAAAATGTAATGTTTTGTCGCTGATTACTTTTTCGGCAAGAATTTTTTTTTTCCTGCTAAAGGATGACTTTCCCTGGGGATTGTAGTATACTATTTTCTATGGACGAGACGAAGGTAAGATTGCAAAAATATTTGGCAGACCGGGGCGTTTGTTCCCGCCGCAAGGCAGAAAGTCTGATTTTGGCCGGCCGGGTAACGGTAAACGGCGTTGCCGTAACCGTACTGGGTAGTAAAGTTGACCCAAATACAGATCAGGTAGCTGTAGATCAGGAAATGGTTTCTGCAACGCAAAAACTGCGGTATCTTTTGTTGTATAAGCCAACAGGATATATTTGTTCGGTAAAAGATGAACGGGGACGGCGTACCGTACTTGACCTTTTGCCTGAAGTGAAAGAGAGGGTTTATCCCGTGGGGCGGCTGGATTATGATACCTCCGGCTTACTTTTGTTGACCAATGATGGGGACTTGACCGCATGCCTTTTGCACCCTTCTTATGAGGTAAACAAGACCTATCGGGCTGTGGTAAAGGGATGCCCCACGGTACAGGCGTTGAATAAATTAAAACAAGGGATTCGTTTGCAAGATGGACTGACGGCTCCCGCTAAGGTAAAGTTGTTGCGGCGAGAGGAAAATGCGCTGATTGAATTGACGATTCACGAGGGAAGAAACCGGCAAGTCCGCCGCATGTTGGAAGCCGTGGGATATCCGGTGCTACATTTAAAACGAGTGCGATTCGCTTTTCTTGATTTAACTGGGCTGCACCCGGGAGAATGGCGGGACCTGACAGCCGCGGAAATTCAGCAACTGAAACGAATTTCCGCAGGTCAGGAAGAGCCGGGAATACAAAAATCATAATTGGGGAGGTCTTATCATGACAGAGAAACAGCAGGGTTTAATTCAAGTTTATACCGGAAATGGCAAAGGCAAAAGTACCGCCGCATTTGGCTTGGCTTTGCGTGCCTCCGGTTGTGAGATGCGTACCGCTATTGTACAGTTTATGAAAAAAGGGGAGTGGTATGGGGAGATCAAAGCTTTCCGGAACTTACCCTTGGTGGACATCTATTCGTATGGCGGTGGCGGTTTTTTGAAAAAGGGCGTTGCACCAGATGCTGAGAACCTGAAATTAGCCGCAGATGCTATGGCTAAGGCTTATGAGCTGATGCAAGATGAATCCTTGGATATCCTGATTTTAGATGAGCTAAACAATGCGATCTATTTTGATTTGGTCACGGAAGAGGATGCCATTCAGCTATTAAAGGCTAAACCGGAAAATCTGGAAATTGTTGTAACTGGTAGAAACGCTACGGAACGGATTATGGACATGGCGGATTTGGTTACGGAGATGCGAGAAATTAAACATCCTTATCAAAAAGGGATACAGG
>CAKRYM010000216.1 GCA_934427095.1 uncultured Bacillota bacterium
ATCCCAAGGTGCTCACATATCGCAATCTCCGTTGGTAATAGATCCCCTACTTTCAAATAACCCGTAGATATTAAATTAGTAAAATAACTCGCCAATTGCTGATATACCGGTATGTCAGTAGAAAAATCAACATTATCGAGGATATTTAAATCCATTAAGAACCTCTTTTCACTTATTTGATATTAATTGTACCATACATTTATGGTAGCGTCTTTTTTACTAATTGTAAAGTAAAAAATACATCGGTATTTTAGACAAAAATCTTGTCGAAAAAATGTGCAAATAGGAAAAAAGTGCAGATGGGATTGACAAAAGAAAACAACTATTATATATTCTAATTGTATCATACAAATCAAACGTATGTTACACAAATTTTTCCTGTTCATCACATTGATTAGAAAGAAGGGGTAGCTATGATTCCGAACAAGAAAGCTTGCGACATGAGTGCTGCTGAATTGGCAAAATACGTTGATCAGTCTGTGCTCAAACCTGAATTTACACAAGAGGAAATCAGAAAATACATTAAGGAGGGCGTAGATTTTGGTTGCGCTACTGTATGCGTCAACCCTGCGTCTCTTGATGTTGCTGCAGAATTGACCAAAGGCACAGATACTAAAATCTGCGTTGTTTGTGATTTTCCTTTTGGTCTCTCTACTACAGCATCGAAAGTTCAGCAAGCTGAAGAGTATTGCAAAAACTGGGATATCTATGAATTGGATGTTGTTGCCAACTATGGTTGGATCAGAAGTGGATTGTATGATGAAGTAACTTCTGATATTAAGGCTGTCGTTGATATCTGCCACAAATATGGCACTGCTGTCAAGGTGATCCTTGAGACAGACGCTCTGACGAAGGAGCAGATTATCAAAGGAACAAAATGCGTTGTTGCCGCTGGTGCTGATTTTGTAAAATCTTCAACCGGATTCTATACCGGAGGTGTCTGTGTTGGCGCGACAGAAGAGGTTGTGCGTCTTATGATGGATGCTTCAGAGGGAAAATGTAAAGTTAAAGGTTCTGGATGCATTAGAACAAGAGAACATTTTCTGAATCTTATCGATATGGGAATTGATAGAATGGGCATTGGCTATCGGTCCACTGCATTGGTTTTAGGTCTTGATAAAACATAATCATTAATTGGTGCTTACTGAGCAGCGGAATGAGGCGCAAAAACCATTGTAAATACTAGGAAACAAGGGGATGGCATGGTATACTATCTGCAAAGAGATTCGGAAAAACGAAAGAAAAAGTTTTCATATGCGTGAAGAGTCCTCGGATAGAAGATCGCATTGTCAGCATTGCTCACTGTACCTTCGCCCTATTATGCGCGGTAAAGCGGGATGTCCTACTGAGTTTGTTGTCAAAGTCGTAGTAGACTTGTGGGTGGTTACGCTTTTCTGATGAGGGCTGTCCGGAGCAGCTGCTCCGAGCTTGGAAGTCTAGCGAACAGTTCTATCCGGATGGCTGTGATCGTGTCGTGACTGTGTGAACATTTGATGTTGTCAAGCGCTGATACAAGTTGGATCAGGTCATAACACAGCTGCCCGACACTTCCATGATCTCAATTGCGATGGGTTTCTTTGCTGCATCTCCTTTTTGCACATCATGAATATGGTTGGGCTCTGGACTATGATTTTGATCGCGGCGAACTGTCCATTTTACCGCGGTTTCCAGCTGCTCCAGCCATTCAGTAGATCCTAATTACAGTTATATTATCGATATTAGAAAGGATCCAACTATGAAAAAGATAATCGCAATTATCTTGGCATTTGTAATGCTTATGAGTTTTGCGGCATGCAGTGCCTCCCCCGCAACAACCGAAGCCCTATCAAACGCTCCGTCTGAAGAAAATGTAAGTGACGTCAAAACCACTGATGATGGCGACAACAAATTCCTTGTAGGTTTGGCTTTTGGTGCGCTAGACCTTACACCTC
>CAKRYM010000217.1 GCA_934427095.1 uncultured Bacillota bacterium
TTATTGACCTTAGCCTTAACCAATGGGGCTTTATTGGCCAATAATATGATTATTCTGCTGTTTTTCTGGGAAGGACTGTTGGTCACTTTATACTGCATGATTCTCACAAGCAGTAGCCAAAAGCCCAGAACCGCTACTAAGGCCTTGTTCTTAAATGGGTTTGCTGATTTGCTGCTGACTTTGGGGGTTATTGTTACATGCCAGTTAGCTGGAACAACACTCATTAGCGATATTCAACAGCTTTCCCTTAGCGGCTACGGGGTTCTTGGTTTTACCTGTATGATGCTAGGGGCCATAGGCAAAGCAGGTAGTATGCCCTTTCATAGTTGGATACCAGACGCAGCTGAAGATGCTCCCTTACCAATGATGATTCTTTTACCAGCTGCCTTGGAAAAAATCCTGGGGATTTATTTCCTGTGTCAATTAACTTTACAACTTTATGATTTCCAGCCAGGAACACTGATGAGTAATGTTGTCATGTTAATTGGTGGACTTACCATCGTTTTTGCGGCTGGGATGGCTTTGGTACAAACAGATCTCAAGCGTATGCTGGGATTTCATGCCGTTAGTCAGGTTGGTTATATGGTGTTGGGCATAGGTACTGCTTTGCCCATCGGTATTTTGGGCGGCATGTTTCATATGCTGAATCATGTTTGCTATAAATCTTGCCTGTTTATGGGTGCCGGTGTATTGGAATATCGAACAGGAACAACGGATATGCGTAAAATTGGCGGATTGGTTCGCTTCATGCCAGTGACAACGCTATTTTTTCTCATCTCTTCCTTTGCTATTTGCGGCGTTCCATTCTTTAATGGATTCTATTCTAAAGAGATTATTTATCAAGCAGCCCTTAACTCTGGCGTGATTTGGTATGTTTTGGCACTGTTAGGTAGCTTTATGACCGCCGCTTCTTTCTTAAAAGCATGCCATGCTTGCTTCTTTGGGCCTGTCACTTTGCCAGAAGGGAAAAGTAGAGAGGACATTTATGAAGCCCCTGGGGCTATGCTTTTGCCTATGTTTTTCCTTTCTTTATTCTGCTTAGTCCTTGGCCTCGGAAATAAATTGATTTTACGGGTACTTGATCCCATTTTCGGGGGCGGCGTTGTAGAGCAAATCCATAGCGCTAATTCCATAGGATTAATTTTGGCGTCCATTCTTGTGCTGCTGCTAGCCATCGGCAATCATTTGGTTGGTTATCGTAGTACAGGACGGGCCGTCAATGCACTTCACCATATTCGGACAGCGCCAGGGCTTAAATCCATTTATTCTTTAGCCATCAACCATTATCTTGATCCGTACAACCTCTTCATGTTGATCATTAAGACTATTGCTTGGATTGGTTATGCATTAGACCGTGGAATTAACTGGATTTATGATACTGCCTTTGCCAGCGGTGTGGTTTATACCTCTGATTCCATGCATGATTTTAATACGGGAAATATTTCTCGTTACCTCACTTGGACATTTTTGGGAATCGGTGTTTTAATCATTTTATTCATCATTTTGCTGTGAAAGGGGTAATGGAATATGACAAATTTAGTCTTTACTTTCCTGGGATTACCTCTTCTGGCAATCCTTTTGATGAATTTTATTGGGAAAAAGACCATTCAGTCTTTTTGCTTAACCATTGGTTATGTGGTAAGCGGCATGCAAATCATTGCTTCCCTTGCATCCATGGCCTTATTGGTAATTTACCATAAATCGAATATCGTATTTTCTGTCTTTTGGGATTACCAGGCCATTGATGGCGCCGCCTATTTCTCGCCAGATTTCTTTTCCTTTGTTTCTATGCTATGTATTGGTATTGTTTCTTTCGCCTCTTTTTTGGTAGCTAAGTCTTCCATTGGCGAGAAAGCCTTTTCTTTTACCAATGTCATGATGGTGCTGATTCTGGGGATGAATGGCATTGCTT
>CAKRYM010000218.1 GCA_934427095.1 uncultured Bacillota bacterium
CTGAGCAGCAAGGCCGTCTTTTTTCGCTTCCCGATCTTTAAGGAATTTCTCCGCTACTGTTGGGAACATTACATAAAGCAAAACGTCCTCATCATCTTTTGCCAAGTCGCCAACCTCTTTTTTGGCATCAGAAAAAGTCGTTTTAATCAAATCTGCCGGACGGCAGGTAATGACCTTGTCATCGCCAATAATTTTTTTCTGAATTTCGGCATTCATAGGCGCAGGAGGCGTACCATATTCCCCATGGAAATAGGCTTTCACTTCCTTAGTAGTCATTTTGTACCGTTCGCCCAGCAAAACATTCATTGCCGCCTGAGAACCCACAATCTGGCTAGAAGGCGTTACCAAAGGAGGGTAACCCATGTCCGCACGAACCCGCGGTACCTCATCAAAGCATTCTTGCAATTTATCCAAGGCATTATACTCTTTTAACTGGGAAATGAAGTTGGAAATCATCCCACCAGGCATCTGATAGCGCAGAACATTGGTATCCACTCTCGGGTCAGCGCCATCAAATTTCTCATAATGCTTACGGATTTCTTTTACCGTTTCATTAATCGGAGCGATCTGATCCAGGCTAAGGCCTGTATCATAGGGAGTATCCTGCAAAGCTGCAATCATTGCTTCTTCGGCGGGCTGACTAGTAGAAAGAGCCATTGCACTCATGGCACAGTCCAAGATATCCCCGCCTGCCTCTACTACCTTCATATAGGTCATGGAAGCCTGGCCAGAAGTATAATGGGAATGCATCTGCACCGGCAACCCAGTACGTTTTTTAATCTCGCTGACCAATTCAAAAGCAGGGTAAGGCAGCAATAACCCTGCCATATCTTTAATGCAGATGGAATCCGCACCCATATCCCGGAAGGTTTCCGCTAATTTAACAAAATATTCAATGGTATGCACGGGGCTGATGGTATAAGCCAAAGCAGCCTGTACATGACCGCCCTCTTTTTTGGTTGCGGTAATAGCACGTTCACAGTTTCTGACATCGTTCAATGCATCAAAAATACGAATGATGTCAATGCCATTACCAATGGTGTGTTTGACGAATTCGTCCACTTCGCTGTCGGAATAATGCCGATATCCCACCAAATTCTGGCCGCGCAACAACATTTGCAGCTTGGTCTTAGGCATCGCTTTACGAATGGCGCGTAAGCGGTCCCAAGGATTTTCATCCAAAAAACGCATACAAGTATCGAACGTAGCACCGCCCCATACTTCACAAGAAGCATAGCCAACCTCATCCATCAAAGAGGCCACTTCCAGAATATCTGCTGTGGTCATGCGGGTGGCCAACAGGGATTGATGCCCGTCACGCAATGTGGTATCACAAATACCAATACGATGTGGGGTAGCAGTTGCCATAATTTATCCTCCAACTTTCTTTACAACAATTTATCTCAACAAAATCTATTTGTTCCAACCATAAGAAAAAAATACGCTGGATACAGCAAAAATGTATCCAGCATCAGTATATCCCTTAAAAGAAAGTCTTGTCAATAAGATTCTTCAGAATCATCCTTAACGGCCTTAATACACTAGCCTTTCCCACATCAGGAAGCGCCCTCTAAAACGTTCCGAATTAGCACCAAGGCCTTTTTCTCCAACCGAGAAACCTGTACTTGTGTTACACCGATTTCCCGTGCGACTTCACTTTGGGTCATACCCGCAAAATACCGACAACGTAAAATATAGGATAGCCGCTCCGGTAGAGCTTCTAATGCTTTTAACAGTGTCATGCGATCAATAGCGAAATCATCGATTTCCCCAATTTTGCTACAAATACTCTCCCCCAGTTCCTCCCCTTCTCCAGAAGGAAGGATGCGCGGTTCGTTAATAGAAGCCACTGGCCGAACAGCATTTAAAGCAGCCACCGCTTGTTCCCGGCTAAGCG
>CAKRYM010000219.1 GCA_934427095.1 uncultured Bacillota bacterium
GGACAATATACAAGAGAAATTCAGCGCATTGTCCAGGGGGCAACTCCAGTTTATGCTTTCTGCCGAGTAGATAGCGAACTGGTTTTACCAGAAGAAATGATTGATGGGATTAAGGAGGTGTTGGCATGAAACCGGAATACGAACGCTATTTCCGCGGCAATCTGCCCCATATTTGGTGCGCTGGTTGCGGTAATGGTATCGTCATGAGCGCATGGGCCTGTGCGATGGCTCAGTTGGATTTGGATCCCAATCGTGTGATTGGCATTTCCGGAATTGGCTGCTCCTCGAGAATTACCGGGTATCTCGATTTGAATACCATGCATACTACCCATGGCCGTGCACTTGCTTTTGCGGCAGGGGCCAAAATGGCACAGCCGGATATGGACATTTTTGTCTTTTCCGGTGATGGAGATTGTGCAGCCATTGGTGGTAATCATTTTATCCATGCTTGCCGTCGCAATATGGATATGACGTTGATTGTGATCAATAACCATATTTATGGCATGACGGGGGGACAGTTTTCTCCCTTGACGCCTTTCGGAAAAAAAGCGACCACTGCCCCTTATGGTACAGTGGACCATCCCTTCGATATTGTGAAGCTGGCTTTAGGCGCTGGCGCTTCTTTTGTGGCAAGAGGGGATATTTTTCATGCGAAGCAGTTAACAGATTTGATTGTTGCGGGATATCGACATAAAGGTTTTTCTGTCATTGAAGTGATTGCTAGCTGCCCAATTAGCTATGGCCGGAGAAATGGGATGCCGGAACCAGCAGATATGATGCAGCATATCAAAACGCATTGTATTAGCCAGGCTCAGGCAGATAAATTGCCTCCGGAAGAGTTAGAGGATAAGCATATTATCGGTATTTTCCGGGAAGAGCAGAAGCCTGAATATGTGGAAGAATATACTCGGCTCTGTTCTATCGCTAAAGGAGGTGCCGGCGATGACAAGTAAATGGAATTTTCGACTGAGTGGTACGGGTGGCCAAGGGGTAATCAAAGCGGCGGTCATTTTGGCAGAAGCCGCTTTACTGGATGGCAGAAACGCCGCCCAGTCCCAGGTTTATGGGCCGGAATCCCGCGGGAGTGCAACAAGGGCAGAAGTACAAATCTCAGATGAAGACATTCTTTTCCCTAAAGTACTTAACCCTAATTTTTTGCTTTGTCTTTCGCAAAAAGCTTTGGATAAATTCAGCAATGAAATGCATACCGGGGGTACGCTTTTAGCGGATCAGCATTTAGATGTTTCCCATTGTCGCTCTGACGTGAACGTCATGCAGCTTCCTTTGATCTCTGTCACGCGAGAGAAAACGGGGAATGATCTTTCCGTAAACGTGGTGGCTTTGGGCGCTATTAATGCCATTACTCATGCGGTCAGCGATAAAGCAATGGAAGAATCTATTGCTCGAAATTTCAAGGAAAAAATTGTGGCGCGCAATATTGAAGCCTATCATATCGGGAAAAATATTGTGTCGAATGATAAATAAACGTGAATAAACACTGCGGCAAAACTTACCGCAGTGTTTTTCTGCTTGTTTACCATTTGGTTTGTGCAGCTTGATCATGATTGCAGTTAGGAGGGAAAAATGAAAAATTTTAAAGAAATTAACAAACAACTGAATAAAGAGGCACTCTATACGGTTGCGTTGTTTGTACTGTTTTTTATCTGGTGGTATGCTTGCGCTTATGGTCTGGCAAATGCGGAATGGACAGTCTGGGGTTTACCTGCTTGGTTTTTTATGAGCTGTATCGTAGGTTGGATACTTTGCTGTGTTGGGGTATGGTTTTTGGTAAAAAAATTGTTTAAAAATATTGATATTAATGCTTATCATGAGCAGAACGAAATAGAGAAAGGCGGAGAACAAAAATGAAGCATACTGCGGTTT
>CAKRYM010000220.1 GCA_934427095.1 uncultured Bacillota bacterium
TTGGCCGACGACCTATCTTTGCCGCAAACTGGAAAATGAATTTGGATGGAGACGCTATCCGCGATTTTATGCTGGATATTTTACCTGTTGCAAGAAAGACAGAGGCAGAGATTATTATTTTTCCACCGGCAGTCTATTTGACTCAGGTGTGTTCTCTGGCCGCTGGGTCCCCCATTGAAGTTGGGGCTCAAAATATGTTTTGGGAAAAGGCCGGTGCTTATACAGGTGAAATTTCTGCTCCTATGTTAACGGACTGTGGAGCTGGGTTCGTTTTATGCGGGCATTCTGAACGTAGACACATTTTTGGGGAAAGCCCGGAAATGGTTACCCGCAAGGCTCGTGCTGCTTTACAAGCTGGCCTAATTCCCATGATTTGTGTAGGGGAGACGCTTGATCAACGAGAAGCTGGGGAGACTCTGGAAGTACTGAAAGATGATTTAATCTGTTCTTTGTCTGCCATAGAGCCTGATCCCACTGTAATTATTGCTTATGAACCTGTTTGGGCTATTGGTACGGGTCGTGTAGCCATGCCAGCTGATGCGGAAGAAGCAATCGCTCATCTGCGCCAAGTCTTGCGGGATATCTGGGGAGATACGGCTGATCAAGTACGTATCCTATATGGTGGTTCGGTTAAACCAGAAAATATTGCGGAATTAATGGCTTGCCCAAATATTGATGGTGGATTGATTGGTGGGGCCTCCTTAAAAGCAGCTTCCTTTGCTGAGATTATTGATAATGGTAAGATAAAATAAGACAAAACCCTTGATTTAACGGGTTCTTTGTGTTATTCTGATTAATGATGGTTGTATGATTTTGCGTTACGGAGGTGAAACCCTTGTATATATTCCTGTCTATTATTCAGGTTTTGGTTGGCTTGTGCATTATTGCTTCTGTGCTCCTGCAGTCTGGGAAGAGCGCGGGCTTGTCCGGTACAATTGCCGGCGGTGCAGAAACCTTCTTTGGCGGTAAAATGAAAGGTCTTGATGAGTTGTTAGCCAAAGCCACTAAGTGGTGCGCAATTGCTTTCCTCGTCATCACATTGATCTTGGCGTTCTTTGTTTAAGTTTAAAAAAATAAGCCGGACGGCAAACCGTCCGGCTGTTTTGCTCTTTAAGGATAGGGTTATGACGGAAATTTATTTTGATAATAGCGCAACAACGCGCGTATCTGAAGCTGCAGCAGAAGCTGCACTTAAGGCTATGCGAGAAGAATATGGCAATCCTTCTTCTGTGCATGGATTGGGTGCCGCTTCTTACCGAGCCTTAAATGAAGCGAGGGAGCTGTTTGCCGAATTATTGAACTGCGGCAAAGAGGATTATATTTTTACCTCTTGCGGAAGTGAATCAAATAATACCGCCATTTATGGCGGCGCAATGGCAGCCGGGAAGGGGAAAAACAAGATTTTGATTTCTTCCATTGAACACCCTTCTGTTTCTGCCCCAGCAAAATTCTTAACTGGCCGCGGCTTTACTTTAATAGAAATCCCAGTGAACCAGCATGGCACAGTGGATCTTGAGGCTTTGCGCCCAATGTTGGATCAGCAAGTTGCTGTGGTTAGCACGATGTATGTGAATAATGAAACAGGGGCTATCCAGCCTTTAGCTGAGATTGGGGCAATGGTCAGGGAGTTAGCGCCAGATGCCTTTTTTCACATTGATGGTGTCCAAGCCTTTGCCCGCTTACCCGTGCAACTGAAAAAATGGCAGGCAGATGCCTTTACTGCCAGTGGCCATAAAATTCATGCGCCGAAAGGGGTAGGGTTGTTGTACCTAAACCCAGCTCGGCATATTCAGCCCTTGATTCGTGGCGGGGGGCAAGAAAGGGGCCAGCGTTCCGGTACGGAGAATATGCCT
>CAKRYM010000221.1 GCA_934427095.1 uncultured Bacillota bacterium
CTTTTGCGCGTTATGCCAATGTTTCTTTGCGTTATGTGGATAAGGTCAATGACCTTTATCAGCCGGATATGATTTTACTGCCGGGAACCAAAAGCACGATTGCGGATTTAAAATGGCTTCGGCAGTGTGGGTTGGAAGCTGCGATACAGAAAGCAGCTTCCAGTGGAACCTTAGTATTTGGGGTATGTGGTGGATATCAGATGCTGGGGCAAAGGATATTTGATCTAGAAGGAGTAGAGGCCCCTGACAACTCGGAAATCCGGGGCATGGGGTTGTTAGATATAGACACTTATTTTGATAGCGAAAAAGTGCAAAGACAAACCCAAGGCATTTTTACGGAAATTCCTGGTATATTAAGCGTATTGAATGGCAAAAGCTATGTGGGGTATGAAATCCATATGGGCCGCAGCGAAGCAAAATTGCCTGCACTACAGGGAAACAAAAATGTATATGGAAGCTATATCCATGGTATTTTTGATGCGCCTAGTATTTGTGAAACCATTTTGCAGGTGCTTTGTCAACAAAAGGGAATTGCTTTTGATTGCCTTGGGGCTTTTGATTTAAGGGCTTATAAAGAACGTCAATATGATTTGTTGGCAGAAGCAATACGAAATCATTTGGATATGGATTTTCTTTATCGGGTTTTGCTTCGAGAAGCATAGATGTGCCTAAGCTCGTGGAAGCGATATGAGGAAAAGACCACCCTAAAGAGAAGAAAAGCCCCGCCAAGTGGCGGGGCTTTTCTTACGCTTGATTATGTTTTTCTTTGATTCGTCTGGCCAGGTAGAGAAAGGGCGTGTCTGCCAGAGAGGTAACGATGTAGATCAAATAACTAGAAGCAATGATGCTGAGTAAAAGAGCAGGGGAGTAGCCAGGGGTACCGGCAAAAGCCAGTACATTGAAAAGGATGGCGTTTAAAAGTTGGGAAATCAGCGTGGAGCCATTGTTACGCAGCCACAGCAAAGGGCGACTGTTTCCCGTGCGTTTGGTACTAAAATCCCACCATTTATGATAGAGCCACACGTCGATTAATTGGGTAAAGGCATAAACCGCAAGACTTGCGAGGACTACTCGTGGTGTCCGCTGGAACAATTGATGGAAAGCCGGTGCAGCCCAGTCGCTTTCTGCGGGAATATATAACAGCCAGCTAGCGGAGATCAATAGGAAAACCAGAGACCCCATGACGCTAAGCAGAACCGCTCTTTGCGCCTCTTTTTTCCCAGCGGTTTCACTGAGAATATCTGTAACCAAAAAAGAAGAAGCAAATAGCACGTTACCAAGGGTTTGTTCTATGCCAAAGGCATCTACAATAAGTAGGACTTCCATATTTGCTAAAATCGTAAAAATGGCAGTAAGGCAATAAAGCCCGGTATTACCAAAGTAACGGTACCAAATAACAGTAAGACTAAAGATTACCAACAGGGACAGGATTAATAGACATTCGTTCATTGCATTTCCTCATACTTTCATACAGAATTATATAAGTAACACAATACAGCATAGGCAAACAAAAAAGACGGCATAGCCGTCCCGTCTGCATACATGTACTGTATACTTGTACCGTAGTTTTGTTTTATGACAGGAGGTTTTCGAACTGTCAGTATGAAATTAGTAAAATAACAAAATGCGAAGTTGGGAAAAGAGAAAGGAGATTTGCGGCGCAAATCTCCTTTGGTGCGCCAGGCGGGATTCGAACCCACGGCCTTTGGCTCCGGAGGCCAACGCTCTATCCAGCTGAGCTACTGGTGCATAACTGAGCTTTATTATTATAGCGCATTGGGGACGGGAAGTCAAACAGAAAGTTTATGAAGGGGTAAATTATTTATTGATAAAAATGCGAA
>CAKRYM010000222.1 GCA_934427095.1 uncultured Bacillota bacterium
AACGAGGACCCTTAAGTGAAGCTATGTTTTATACGCTGATGATCCTTTGCCAAAGGGACGTTTGCGGTACGGAAATTGCGGCAGCCGTGGAAAAAAGGACCAAGGGGCGTGTGCACCTTGGCCCAGGAACGCTCTATACCATACTGGGAAAATTTATGGAGGAAGGGTTAATCCTAGAAACGGAAGTAGCGGGTCGTAAACGGACTTATCGTATTACCGAAGCAGGACGTATGGCATACATGGCTGAGATAGCCAGGCTAAAACAATGTCTTTTGGATGCGGAGGAGGAAAGTTGAGTATGGGTATTCATATTGTTCCTGCGAAACGTTTTGATCTTCCTTATCTGGAAGCTTGGCTAGAAGATTGCGCCCAGCAGGGGTTGCGCCCGGTCTGGCTTGACAGCGTACTATGCAACATGAAAAAGGCAAAGCCGGAAAATATTCGCTACCGTCTGGAGCCTATCCGAAAGGGACATACGCCGCCGCCTGCTTTGTTGGATCTTTATGCTGAGGCCGGCTGGACCTATGTCTGTGAAGCTGACGGCTTTTTCTTGTTTGCCTCATCAGACCCTTTGGCGCCGGAACCCTATACCGACCAGGAAAGTAAAGCGCAAGCGTTGACCTGGTTAACCCGAAGAATTAAACGCTTTTCCCTGTATCAACTCTGTATTTGGCTGCTGGTATTCGCTACTATTTTTCTGTTGGCACTGATAAGACCGCAGTTTTTACCCTGGTTGCTGCTGCAAATTCCCCCAGTGGGTATTCTTTGGTTAGTTTGCTTCTTGCTTCGCAATTTATTGGCTTGGCAAAGGCTAAAGAAACTCCGAAAAACCCTAATGGCAGAGAAAAAACCTATTCCTGACAAAAGTGGAAAGGGCAGAAATCTTTTCTATGGAATGGTTGTCCTGGCATGGCTGTTGATCTTGGCCGTAAGTATCGTACTACCCGTCAAAGAAGCTCCCTTGGAAAAAGGGCTTGCGCCTTCGCTCACTACCTTGGAAACCAGTTATCCTGTAACTAGTCAGGGCGGTGTCTACCAGGAACAGCTAGGAACCCTTCTTGTCCCAGTACAATATACGACGGAAGAATCTGCCTTAGGTGAGGAAATTTCTCCGGATAGGGGATTGCCCTTGTTGAATGGTCGCTATGATCCTCATTTGAAAATGGCCTATTATCGGCTCTCTTTGCCTTTTCTTGTGCCAATGTTGGCACGGGCACAGATGGAGATGTTTGGGGCAATTAATCTGTCCTGGACTTATGCAGAAGGGAGTTATCCTGAGGCGGATTTTGTACTGATCGCGGATTCTCAGACCATCGCCCAAATGGTGGCATTAGGGAGTGGAGGGGAATTGGTTGTCTACAGCTATGATGGGGCAGAGGATTTGTCCAACCATATGGATTTGCTGATACAGCCTCTCCAATAATAAACGATAAGGAAAAAAGGACGGAAACCAAGGGTTCCGTCCTTTTTTCCTTATCCCTATTTTATGCGGTGACGATTTTGCTCTCGCTGTGGAGATTCAGCCGGTCTACGGCAGCTTCACGCATTTTGTATTTGAGGATTTTGCCAGCGGCGTTCATGGGGAATTCCGTTATAAAGTCTACATAACGAGGAACTTTGTGCTTTGCCATATGGTCCATGACATATTGCTTAATTTCTTCTTCCGTGCATTCTGCGCCGTCTTGCAAGATGATGCAGGCGCAAATTTCTTCACCGTATTGCTTATCTGGTACGCCAATGACCTGAACGTCTTTTACCTTGGGGTAGGTATACAGGAAGTCCTCAATTTCCTTGGGATAGATATTTTCGCCGCCGCGAATGATCATATCC
>CAKRYM010000223.1 GCA_934427095.1 uncultured Bacillota bacterium
TAAGGAAGTACGAAACAATGTCAACCGGGTCAGAAACTGTGACATGGCCAACATCAATAAAACCGTTGCTGCTGCGGCGAGGCAATGTGCAGATATTTCCTTTGTTTTGCAAGAGCTGGGAATAGAGCATTTGCCATCAACGCTTCGTACCATTGCAGATTTACGGTTGAATTATCCAGAGGCTAGTTTAACGGAACTGGCTGCGATTTCCGGTTTAGGGCGGTCAGCCCTTAACCATAGGTTGAGAAAGTTTTCGGAAATTGCAGACAATATTCGCACATATGGCGTAGATGGGTGGCATCAGATAAAATAGGGGTACCTAAGGCATTGAAAATTATTTTTTAGTGGGTTTTTATGAGAGGATTTTCCAGAACTACCTAGAAATGTAACATTGGTATGGGCAGATTAATTATGTCCACGACAATATAATCAGGAGGAACAAAACATGACCACGAGAGTTGCGATCAATGGTTTTGGGCGTATTGGCAGACCGTTTTTTCGCATGACGTTTGCTGATCCGGAGATTGAAGTCGTTGGGATTAATGACTTGATGACGCCGGAGCTAATTGCTCATCTGCTGAAATATGACTCTACTTTCGGTACTTGGGATCATGAAGTAAGTTTTGATGAAAAACACTTGATCGTTGACGGTAAAAGTATTCCGTTATCCTTTGAAACAGAACTGGAAAAACTCCCTTGGAAAGCATTGAATGTAGA
The DNA here is from genome assembly GCA_934427095.1 of uncultured Bacillota bacterium. Taxonomy (GTDB): domain Bacteria; phylum Bacillota; class Dehalobacteriia; order UBA4068; family UBA4068; genus RGIG3155. The sequence goes on from CAKRYM010000223.1 coordinate 718, forward strand.
TATTGTGCTGGAATCTACCGGTCGCTTTACTGATGCTACAAAAGCGGCGGGACATCTTGCTGCGGGTGCAAAAAAGGTGTTGATTTCTGCTCCAGCAAAAAATGAAGATATCACCATTTGCTATGGGGTGAACCATAAGGATTATGATCCTAAGAAGCACAATATTATTTCTAATGCTTCCTGCACGACCAATGGTATGGCTGGCGCAATGAAAGTCTTGGATGAAGCCTTCGGTGTAGAACAGGGCTTAATGTGCACCATTCATTCTTACACGAATGATCAGGTCATTTTGGATAAAGCGCATAAAGATATGCGTCGCGCTCGTGCCGCTGCTTGTTCTATCATTCCAACAACAACTGGTGCAGCGAAGGCTGTCGCATTAGTCTTGCCCCAGTTGAAAGGCAAGCTGAATGGTTACGCTTTGCGGGTTCCTACTCCTGATGTATCCATTATTGATCTTTCTGTTACCTTAAAGAAACCAGTTACGGCAGAAACCCTAAACGCTGCATTTAAGGCAGCGGCAGAAGGAGAGCTGAAAGGCATCCTGGGTTACTGTGATAAACCACTGGTATCCTGCGATTTCTTGGGCATGGAATATGCTGGCTGCATTGATGCTTTGTCTACCATGGTTGTGGGCGAAAATATGGCAAAGATTGTCATTTGGTATGACAATGAATGGAGCTATACTTGTCGTTTGAAAGATGTGACCAAATATATCGGCAGTTTACTGTAATCGCAGGGAGGTATTAGATCCGTGTCTTTCAAGGCAAAAAAAACGATTCATGATATTTCTGTCAGCGGAAAGAAAGTTATTGTCCGCGAGGATTTTAATGTACCCTTAAAAGATGGGGTTATTACTGATGACACCCGTATGGTAGCCGCATTGCCCACGATTCAGTATTTACTGGATCAGGGCGCTGCGGTTATTATTCTGTCTCATCTTGGCCGCCCCAATGGCAAGCCAACACCGGAGTTTTCTTTGCGGCCTTTGGTGGCAAGGCTCGATGAATTGCTGCACTGCAATGTTCATTTTGCAGAAGATTGTGTCGGTCCTATTGCACATCAGGCTGCAGAAAGCTTGAACTTTGGCGAAGTG
>CAKRYM010000224.1 GCA_934427095.1 uncultured Bacillota bacterium
GACGTAGGCTACAATCAGCTAGCGTGGAAATTACGCAATGATTCACGGGTAATCTGCCTAGAAAAAATCAACGCCCGCTACTTAGATCGCTCTATTATTGATGAAAATGTGGATATGCTTACCGCCGATGTTTCCTTTATTTCCTTAACTCTTGTCCTACCACCAGCAATTATTCATCACCTGAAACCAAATGGGGAAATAGCGGTATTAATTAAACCGCAGTTTGAAGCGGGGCGAGAGGCCGTAGGTAAAGGTGGTATTGTAAAAGATCGCGCTGTGCATCAACGAGTCATTGAAAAAATCTTCTCCGCTTGCCAAGAATGGGGGCTTTCGGTACAAGGCCTAGACTACTCCCCCATCACTGGCGCAGATGGAAATATTGAATATCTTCTTTATGGGGTTAAAGCAGATATTCCTCCAGCAAAAATTGATGTAGACGCCGTGGTAGAATCCGCGTGGTTTGCACATAAGGGGGAAAAAGAGGCAGAGCAAAACAATGAATAAAGAAAATTGCCCATAAAAAAGAGAAGCAAGTCTCACTTGCTTCTCTTTTTCTTTTTAGAAAAAGTTATAAGGCATACTGTTGGAAGAATTTTGCATAATTCTCCGCATAGGAGCCAGTGTTTTCTTTTTTCACCTGATGGAGATATTCATGGGTATCAAAAACACCACATTCCGCCCCAATAATCGCCACGCCAATATTAGAGCAATGATCAGATATCCGTTCATAGTTGGTCAAAAGATCCGTTAAGATAAAGCCCAATTCAATGGTGCAGTTACCATTTTTCAAGCGGCTAACATGATGATCTTTGATCTTTGAAATCATATAATCGATCACCTGCTCTAACGGTTCCACTGTTTCCGCCAAGGTGATATCATTTTTCTCAAAGGCTTCTGTGGTCAAATCAAGGATATGGAACAAAGCGGCATTGAGTCGATCCAATTCTTTCTTAGCCTCAAAGGAGAAGCTAATTTTCTTTTTATGCATCTCATCCCCTACCTTCAACAGATTCAAGGCATGGTCGCTAATCCGTTCAAAGTCACTGATGGTATAAAGGAGCTGAGAGATCTGCTTATTTTCTTTTTCCGTTAAGTCAATTTTGGACAGATTAACCAGATAAGTACCCAACTTATCCTCATAATCATCCACCGTTTTCTCAAGTTTTTTCACTTGGTCAGCCACGGTTTGATCATAATAATCAATTACCGCAACGGCTTTACGTACAGAATCTCTGGCCATACTTGCCATATCGCGGGTAACATCACTAGCCTTTGCGACAGCAAAAGCAGGAACCGTTAACAGACGAGAATCCAACAATTCCGGCTCTTCCTGCACTTTGGCTTCGGGAATAATGACACAAGCCATTTTTTCCAGCCAGCCAGCAAAGGGCAGCAAAATGACGGTTGTGGTAATATTAAAAATGGAGTGCAATACTGCGATATTAAAGGGAGAAACCATTTCCGTTGCAAAGGCAAAGTCAAAAATGGCATTAGCAATGGTCCAAACCGTAAGGCAGACTACGGTTCCGATTACATTAAACAACACATGGACAATTGCGACCCTGCGTGCATTTTTGTTCGTACCAATGGAAGCCAGCAAAGCAGAGATACAAGTACCAATATTTTGCCCCATAATAATGGGAATCGTAATTTGATAGGACAAAGTGCCTGTCATGGACAGAACCTGCAACACACCTACAGAAGCAGAAGAAGACTGTACAAGAGCCGTAAAAAGCATCCCTGCCAGTACCCCTAAAATAGGATTCTGGAATGCAGTCAAAAGATTGGTAAACTCAGGCATCTCCCCTAAGG
>CAKRYM010000225.1 GCA_934427095.1 uncultured Bacillota bacterium
TCTAAGCCGGAAGACATCAAATTCATCCCGTAAAGGAAGAGGGCTAACCCGCCCAGTAATGCGGTGATTGAAAAAAAGTCCATGTTTGATTCCTCTCTGATTTCGTTCTTTCGCCATTTTATGCATGTTCAGTATAAAGAACAAGAATCAAAACCGGAACAGTTTTTTGTAAAATCTATGTTAAATTTATTCAAAATATAAACAGCCTTTTCTTAGATCAATTGCTGTTCATTGATAATTAATTTAAATTGCAGACCCAATTTTTCCGCGGCCTTTCTGCACATAGTCATGCGTAACAGAAAAATCTCGAAATAATCCATGACTGGGCTTATTTTGGGGTCAATATACAGCTTTAATTTTATAATTGTATGGTCAGTATTAATCTTAAGCTGCGTTTTTTCCACCGAATAATTTACTCTATCGTGGATATCAAAGGTGGTCATATCATCATTTCTTACCCGGCTACGGCGTACGTCAGATTTATCCGCCAAAATTAAGGCCGCGGCAATAGGATTAACTGCGATACCAGTACCTTCATCATGATTCCCTATAGCCGTAACAATCGTAGCCACATCCTCTGCCGCCATTCCCAATTGGCTTAGAATACGAAAGGCCATGACTGCGCCGCTTTGGGAATGATCAATACGATTCACCAAATTGCCAATATCATGCAGGTAGCCAGCGATTTTTGCCAGCTCCACTTCATGTTCAGAATAATTTAAGGTAGAAAGAATGTAGGCGGCTGTTTCCGCTACTTTTGTCACATGTGCAAAGCTATGCTCGGTAAAACCAAGAGCAATCAAGGATTCATCAGCTTTACGAATATACGTATTAATTACATCATTGGTTTTAATTTCTGCAAAAGTTACCATGTTTCCTGTTCTCCTTGCCAACTTGTTTTAGGTTAAAGGGCTTTGAAAAAATTAAAACAATATACGCACCGTTGTGCCTTTTCCTAACTCACTATGGATAGAAATACTTGCACCTAAACTAGCTACACTATGCTTAACAATAGATAGGCCTAAGCCAGTGCCGCCAATTGCTTTGGAATGGCTTTTATCTGCCCGGTAAAAGCGATCGAACACATGGGGTAAATCTTCTTCCCCAATTCCTACGCCAGTATCTTGTATGCTAAGCTCTATCCCATCCACACATTGCCGTAGGGATAAAGAAACGGTTCCTCCCTCACGATTATATTTTATGGCATTATCGCAAAGATTAAAAACGATTTCTTCTACTACTTTTTCCGATGCAGAAATCAGTAAATGTGAGCCATAAAGGCGGCAAGAAACCCTTTTTTCCTTTGCAGCCAACTCCAACTGAGATAACACATCTTGGCAAAGAGTGTAAAGATCAATTTCTTCAGCAGGTGCAGGCAAAATGTCAGCGTCAAGTTGAGACAGCTTAATGATATCCCCCACCAAGGTAATCAAGCGGCGAGATTCATCATATATCTTCCCAGCAAAACGAGGAATATCCTCTTCTCTGGCAATGCCATCACGGATAATTTCCGCATAACCGGAAATAGATGTTAACGGTGTTTTTAATTCATGAGAAACATTGGCCGTAAAATCTCGGCGCATAGAGTCTTGCTTTTCATGTTCCGTTTGCAGGTCTTGAATTTGCTGACGGATCTGCTGATTCTGCTGATGAATACGGCTGATCAAAGGAGCCAGCTCCTTATAAGCTTTACCGGCTTCCGGGTGTTCCAAATCCAGCTGATTAATTGGAGCCACAATAGACCGAGATATTCTTGCAGCTAAAAACATGGCCAAACC
>CAKRYM010000226.1 GCA_934427095.1 uncultured Bacillota bacterium
TCGTCACTCATGAAATGAATTTTGCTCGCAATTTCTCCGACCGCGTGCTGTTTATGCATGAAGGCCGTATCGCAGAAGAAGGCCGCCCGGAAGAGTTCTTTGTGTCCCCGAAAACCGAGGAAGCAAGAAAATTCTTGATGCGATTGCCTTAACTTTTGTTGATTATCCGTAAATGAAAACCCCTCTTATTCACAGGAATAAGAGGGGTTTTGATGTATTCTGGACTATGCTTGGTTTTTAATCAAGCTGTAAGATCAGATCCCCGCTAACGGTGTCCACTTCAAATTCTCCTGTGCCATCTCCCACCTGTAATTTGTTGTCCAACGTAACCGTACCATAATCGGTACGCAAGGAACCCGAGGTGGTGTCAAAGGCTAAGGTAAAGCCGCTATTCTCCGGCAGGAAAAGCAGGACGTTGCCGGAAGTGGTGTCAGCCTCCAGGGTGCTGGGGCAGCTGAGTAGAGTTAGGTCGATCTTTCCGGAAACCGTGTTCGCTTCTACCATGTCTAAGCTACCGTTAAGAACAATATCCCCGGAAGTCGTATCCAGATCAGCCCCGTTTACGGTGATATCCTCGCCATTAATATTCCCGGAAGTCGTCCCAGCACTAAGGTCGCCGCAGTCCCCTGTGATTTCGATTTTCCCAGAAGTGCTGTCTAGCTCAGTGTAGCTAGGCTGGCCCAGGCTGGTTACGTGAATTTTCCCAGAGGAGGTATCTGCTGTAAGGGTTTGATAAACGCCGCTAAAAGTCAGATTGCCGGAGGTCGCATCCATTTCTACGGTATTCGCCGTGAGATTGGTAGCTTCCAAATCTCCGGACGTACTGCTAAAGGAGAAATCCTGGGCGGTGATATTCTCTAGCGTAACGTCAGCACTTACAGAATAAAGGCTAAGTAACCCCATATTTTCTGCCAAAGTAAGAGGAATAGTGATCGTGATATCCTTGGACGGGAGATTGTTAGGGGCATGTTCAGTGCAGTACTGCACATATAAATCGCCATTTTTCACGCTGTAGCGCAGGGCAGTTTCTTCTGTCAATCGAGTTTGTGCGGTTTCCGCTAGGGTAATTTCCGTAGTATCGCTCAATTGAATCTCCACTTCCCCGGTGAGCCACAGCAGATGAAGATTTTGGATTCCCTCCGCGTCAATAGCATAAACACCATCTTCTTGGAAGGAGAAATCACTTTGGGAAATATCCCAGTCCAATTTATAGAATTCATCTTGATAGAAAAAGCTGCCTTCATCCGTATATTGGGATAACCGAGAATTGAACCAGAGCTGCTGCGGGCGAGCGTTGAAGGTCCAAGCCACTGTCCATAAGACGCCGCCAAAAATCACCATGACCACAGCAATGATGAGCATGGTTTTACCAAATTTATTCATGGTTACGCTCCTTTCTGCAGAACAGAGATTTTATCCCTTTCTTGGTGATTTTAAATAGCCATTTTGTCAGGAAAACGAGCCCCTTGGTGAGGAAAACACCGCAAAAAAGCCTAAAATACCCAGACCAATCAACATAAGCCCACTACCGATCGCCATCAGACATAGAGGGCCGCTGAAAGAGATTTGCCAGAAAGGCAGGATCAACATGGCAATCCCGCTAATACCGAGGGCCAGCATCGTGACAAAAAGGGAAATGAGAATCGCCCAAAGAGTAATGGAAATGGAAAGAAGAATAGCCAAAATGGCGATGAGGATAGGTAGCCAAATGGGAGAGCTAAGAATCGCCAGGATAATGG
>CAKRYM010000227.1 GCA_934427095.1 uncultured Bacillota bacterium
AAGCCGCACAGCCTCGCTGAGCGACTAAATAGCACCACTTGGTGCAAAATCCTCCCTACGATGGCATTACCCAACAGGTTCAATGGGTCACAGATAGTATCAACCTGAATCTCAGCCGGGTTCTCCCGGCCCCCCTTATGGAATTGTACGGCAATTTCTATGTTGCAGTATAGCAAGTTCAATGAAAATTTGCAAGCCTTTTATTCATGTTTTCCAAGAAAAAAGGCAATTCTATTTCGCTAAATGGCAACCGAATAAATTTCATAATTGGCATCTAAAGTTAATCGAGAACGGTATACCATATCTCCGGATTGGCTTTGGTATACAACCAAAATATTTTTTCTGGTATCATCCGTGTTTTCCGACTGATCATCCATAACAACAGCGACATAGTTTTCTGTCATATCCACAGTAAAAAGATAATAATCCCCCGGTTGTGCATCTTCTGCAATAAATTCTTCTGGCAAAGCAAGCTCCGTCTGAGAAATTTCTTCACCACTAGAAAGAACAAATTCTAAGAGTCTTAGGGGCGTATAATTTTTTTCATTCAATAAAACGAAAAACCGATCTATGTCCGATTGCCAACGTACAGCCATTACCTGCGTATTTTCTATCTTCTGATAGTACAAAGGCTTATCAGCAATTAGGTCATATGCGGCAATAACCGTGCCTGGTTCTTGACTATAACAAGTTTCCGCAAAATACAAGACATTATTTTGAATCCAAAGGTTAGCGCCTTCGAAAATAAAGCCCCCCATGCGGGTTTCTTCTTTCATTTCGCCGCTTAAATCATTGTAAGAAAAGCTAGTTGTTGTTTCCTCCCCAGTTTCTTTATTTACCGTGGTTATACACAATTCGTCGGTATTTTGACGATAGGAAAGGATATACAAACATTCAGCGTCAGCAAAAACCGTTTCACAAGGCGTGGAATAATTATTCGCCATAAAATCATAAGAAAAAAGTATTGTACCCGCTAGATCTGTCTCTATAATAGTAATGGGCTCTTCCAGCGTACCATGAAAAATTAACAAAAAACCGGTGTCTGTTTTTAATACCTGAGTGAGTGACTTTTCAGAAAGGTTTTTCAGCTGGGTATAAATATCATTCCCAATAGTATCCTCATAAGATTGCCAATGATTTTTGTCTGTTAAGGAAATTTCGCCTGTCTCATCTAGCGTATATTGACAAACATATTGATATACGCCAGCGTTAGCCTTTTTCACCAACAAATCACAGGAAAAAGGCTCCTCTTCTAACAGAAGTTCACAGGATAACGTGGGAGGCAACAAAATTCGTTCTTGGTTAGCTTTATGGATAAAGAGAGTACCACCTATGATTACTAAAATTCCTATAGTCAAAAGGACTACGCCAGTTATTTTCTTATGCATTTCTTCTCCCTCTGCCTCTTATTTTACTTTTTCTGGCAATATAAGCAAAACAGGACCTGCATAGGCTGGAACAAAATGAATCGCTTGAATAAATAATAAATCCGAACATACTCCTTTATTTGAGGATAGTGTTCGGATAAAAAAATGGAGCGGGTGATGGGAATCGAACCCACGTAACCGGCTTGGGAAGCCGACGCTCTGCCATTGAGCTACACCCGCATGAACAGATCATAGCACAGGAATTTCCAAAAGTCAAGAAAGACCTTATCGAAGAAACACTTTTCCCCTTCCTTAGCGGCTAATCCACAAGGAAACAGAGTTTGAAAAGCAACCGTATCTATGCTATA
>CAKRYM010000228.1 GCA_934427095.1 uncultured Bacillota bacterium
ACTTTTTCTGCTCCCTTTCGGAGCAGTTCGCTTTTCTTGGCTTCGTTTTACTGTTCAGTTCTCAAAGACCTCTGCACTTTTCAACGTTTCCGTTTTGCGAGTGCCTACTTAATATACCAAACCCACATTCATTTGTCAACAGTTATTTGCAACTTTTTTCCTATTTTTTAATCATCCGCCTAACGGATATACTCACAACCCATATAAGGAACAAGTACATCCGGCACCTTTACAGAGCCATCTTCTTGCTGATAGTTCTCCAAAATCGCAGCTACCGCACGTCCAACGGCTACCCCAGACCCATTCAGCGTATGAACAAATTGCGGTTTCCCTCCTTCGGGACGGAAACGAATATTTGCCCGGCGAGCTTGGAAATCTACATAATTAGAGCAAGAAGAAATTTCCCGATACCCGCCATAACCAGGCAACCATACTTCCAAATCATAGGTGCGAGCAGCGGAAAAGCCCAGGTCTCCACCGCAAAGCAGCATCACTCTGTACGGCAAGCCCAGCTTCTGCAAAACATCTTCCGCATCTGCCGTAAGTTTCTCTAGCTCTGCGTAACTTTCTTCCGGTTTGACAAACTTTACCAGTTCGACCTTATTAAACTGATGCTGACGGATTAAGCCTCTGGTATCCCGGCCCGCGGCACCAGCTTCGGACCGGAAGCAAGCTGTATAAGCTGCATAGCGAATGGGCAAATCCTTTTCTGCTAAAATTTCGCCGGCATAAAGGTTAGTCACCGGCACTTCTGCCGTGGGGATTAGGTAAAAATCTGTGTCCTGGACATGGAACATATCCTCGGCAAATTTGGGCAACTGCCCGGTACCCCGACAAGTTGCGCTATTGACCAAATACGGTGGGAAAATTTCCGTATAGCCATGTGCTCCGGTATGCAAATCCAAAAAGAAATTTACCACTGCTCTTTCCAACCGTGCGCCTAAGCCCTTATACACAGTAAACCGTGCCCCGGCGATTTTCCCTGCCCGCTCAAAATCCAGGATATCCAAATCCGTACCAACGTCCCAGTGATTCTTGATGGGGAAGGAAAATTCTTTCGGCGTGCCCCAGCGGCGTAATTCCTGATTACAACTATCATCCACACCATCCGGTACAGCGGCGTCAGGAATATTGGGAATACGCAGCAACTGATCTTCCAGCGCGTCCTCTACTTCCTTCACCCGTTTATCCAGTGTGTTGATCTCATCGCCCAAGTCGCGCATTTCCGCCATAATCGCGGTTGCGTCCTCCCCGGCTTTTTTCATTCGCCCAACTTCTTTAGAAGCAGCGTTTCTTTTCGCCTTCATTTCCTCAACTTTAGCTAAGAGTTCTCGCCGCTCTTCATCCAAAGCAAGGAATTGATCCAAAGAGATTTTCCCGCCTCGTTTTTCCAAGGCCTTTTTTACCACTTCAGGATTTGCGCGAACAAATTTGAGATCCAACATAACAACTTACCTCCGGCAGATGATTTTTCTATTATAATACAACAGTCACGAAGATTCAATACCCATTCCCTTATTCACCCTGAGTTAGGGTATTATCTTAGAGGAAATGGATAAAAAATCCCAAAGAAATCATTGACATTCCCCGTACAGCGTGGTATGATATGCAATGTAGCTCACGTCCCTGTTTTGGAGGGGTGTCCGAGCGGTTGAAGGTGACGGTCTTGAAAACCGTTGAGCCTGAAAGGGTTCCGTGGGTTCGAATCCCACCCCCTCCGCCAG
>CAKRYM010000229.1 GCA_934427095.1 uncultured Bacillota bacterium
ATTATTGTCAAGATGTACGGGTTCACGGAGAAACAGGCAGTTGAGTTGGCGGATAAATTTATAAAGTAAGTTTTTATAGGATAGAGGTCAGCTATCCTTAATAAAATAATTATTTAAACTATAACTATTAAAAGGAGTAAACAATGAAGAAAATTTTAGTTTTTATGCTTGTAATTTCTACATTACTTGTCTGTTCTGGTTTCGCTACGGCAATAGGAGTAAATTCATTTCCAAATGGACGAGTTGTTCCAGATGGAATTGAAAAGCCCAGCAAAGAAGATGTCGAGACCCAGTATGTTTTAGCCGACATGGAGATTTCTGATATTGACTTTATCACTGGTGACTATGAAATGGTGACAGCATCATCTGTGCGAAGTGTTCCGGTTACTGAGCCATGCGATCAAACTTGGAGAGCGAAATATCCAGACAGTTGGATGTGGGAAGCAAACAGAACCATCAAAGCCGCAGACGATATGTTGACCAACAAATACGGCATTCAATTCTATTCTGTATCTCAAAAGTATTGGACAAACAATGCGACGACTCCGGAAGCAATGGTTAGAGACGCTCATCGTCAATGGGGATTGAGAGACGGTGCGAAGTTAATGATTGCTTTTACCAACAAAACATTGGTTTCTGGATCTTCAGTCATTTTTGGATTAGTTGAAAATATAGGACAGCCATATTTGCTGGTAACCTGTTATGGCTATAATGAAAATAAAATGACTGTACGGCATGAAGTGGGTCATTGTTATGGATTATACCACTGCGCAAGGGGTACCAACTGTGTTATGGCAGAAGCTGCTCCGATAGGAACATATGACAGTATTTGCAGCAGGCATAACTCCGCTTGGAACTCAGCCAAAACAAAATATTAACGAGCATTTATGTGTATATAGCAGAGAGGGAGATCGGCTTCTTCCTGCAGATTGCGGTTTGAAAAATCATGAAAAATATATATTTTTACATTTTTATTTTATTAGTTCTCTTGCTTTTTTCTTCTTGCTCAAAAAATGCTCTTGTGCAAAAGGATGTCGATGTGGAAGATGCTATAGTGTCAGTAAACGGGTATTACATTTTAGCCTCAGATATAAATACAGTTTACGAAGAATGTAGAGATTCTGGGGTTTCTTATGAAAAAATTGTAGAAGATTCCATATTAGAAATACTGGTGGCTCAAAAATCGGTAAAATATGGAATAAAGCTTTCTGAAAAAGAGCTAGATAAAATCATGTTGGATTTTCAATTAGAACAAAAAGGTTTTTTCTCCGAGGCAATTGATATCTATGGTGAAGAAAAACTGAGAGAAAAACTTCGCATTCGTAATCTTTTTTCGAGAACTAAAAACTACATTTTAACCAATGTAATCTTAAAGAACGGTATAACCCATAAGGATATTGAACGTTTTAAAATTAAATATCATCTCGAGGAGCAATTAAGGCCATATTCAGATGAGCAAATCATTCATGATCTTCAGCGAGAGATAGAAAGCTTTTTGTTTAATGAATGGATGGTGTCATTAAAGGATAGTGCTGAAATCACATATTTAAAATAACTTTGTGCATGGCTTGTCTCTGGCTGTATACCTATTTAGAGTTAAATCAAAAAAGCAATAACCACCGTCCGCGACGGTGGTTATTGCTTTAGCTGCCTATATGTTTTTCTAC
>CAKRYM010000230.1 GCA_934427095.1 uncultured Bacillota bacterium
GGTCAATAACATCAGCAAGAGAAAAGAACCGTTATAGCGTTTTCCTTTAAGAAAGATTACGGTGTAAATGGTGATCAAAAAGAACAGAATACCTACAAAAAGAACGGCATTTTGCGAGAAATTGTATACGCGTAAAGCAAAGCTGATCCCATAATCAGATCCTGCCCAAGGAAAAATAAAACTGGTTTCCGGCAGATTATACACCACTATGGAAAACAACAAATTGAGAGATGCAGCCAAAACGCAAACAATGCCACGAATTACATATAATTTGCGGGAAATGATTGGGATAACAAGCGCAAAAACCGCTGGAAGCAAAATTAAAAAATAGATAATATTTGCTTCTCTACCTGTGGAGAATATTTCAGTCATTGCTTGCATTTTACCACCTCCCAACTGATTCAATAATCAAATTCAAAAAGTTTGCTGGTAAATTAATAAATATCCCGGCAATCAGACCAGCTATCCCTAAGAAGAGGACAGAAATTACCATTTCCCAAGAGCCTTCGCGAATATCGGGGTGAGAGCAGGGACCAAGAAAAACCTTGCTAAACAAGCGGACTAAATAAACAATGGTCATAATAGAACCAAGGAAAAAGGTTACAGTGATGAGGATTTGATGAGATTGGAAACTTCCGCTGAGCACAAGATACTTGGAGAAGAATCCGCCAAAGGGCGGAACTCCCATAACTGAAAACATGCAGAACAGGAAGGACACCGTGGTAATCGGTAAACGTTTCGCTAATCCACTCATCTCCCGGATATCCTTCGTATGGGTGCTATGTTCGATAATACCGGCACAAAGGAATAAACCACCTTTTGCCAAAGAATGCATCAAAATATAGAGTAAACCACCAAAAGCGCCAACCATCGTGCCAGTAGATAGGCCCATCAAAATGAAACTCAGCTGGCTAATCGTGGAATAAGCGAGAATCCGTTTAATATCATTTTCCACAATCGCAGCCCCAGCTGCCACCAAGGCTGAAATTGCGGCAATAGCTGGAATTGCCACTGTCCATACGGCTTCCAGCTGGAATGTGAGCAAAAATAGCCGTGCGAAAACATAGACCCCAATTTTTACTAAAACAGCAGCATGGAGTAATGCGGTTACCGGAGAAGGCGCAACGCCGGCATCAGGCAGCCAAGAGTGGAAAGGTAAAATGGCAGATTTGGAAAGGATACCGCAAAGAATGAGCAAAACGATCCAAAAGTCCATCCCACTCCCCTTTAGCTGCATTAAATCAAAGGTACCAGTTTGGACATAGATAGCGATAAAACCGCTGAGCATCAACAGCGCTCCGCCTACAGTAATCAAAAAGGCCTTGTCCGCTCGGATAATATCAATATCTCGACGATAAAATCCGATTAACCGCCAACAACAAATGGCGGTAATTTCCCAGAACACATAAAGATAAATAAGGTTTGTCGAATAAATTAATCCTTGCATGGCCCCAATAAACATAACCATCAAGAAGTAATATTCATTTTGATTTTCCTCATGCTCCATGTAGCCAAAAGAATAGAAAATAATAATGGCCGATACCAAGGTGGTCAATAGGGCCATAAAAATGGCTAACCCATCCCCATAAAGGCCAAAAGATAAGCCTAAGGGAAGCTCCGCCTGAAGAAGAAGCGGTTCACCTTGGAGAACAT
>CAKRYM010000231.1 GCA_934427095.1 uncultured Bacillota bacterium
GCCTTGGGCTATACAACAGAAATGGCCATGGATGAAGCAAAACGCTGCCTAAATTGCAAGGATAAACCTTGTATGGGTGGATGTCCGGTAAATGTTCATATTCCCGAGTTTATCGCTTTAGTGGCAGAAGGAAAATTTGCTGAAGCTGCTGCTGTTGTAAAACGTACCAATAATCTTCCTGCTATTTGCGGCCGAGTTTGTCCCCAGGAAACCCAGTGTGAGCAGCGCTGTGTTAGGGGGAAAAAAGGTGAGCCTGTGGCCATTGGCCGCTTGGAGCGTTTTGTGGCCGATTATGTGATGGCCCATCCAGAAGAGGAAATTGAACCCCCTGCGGCGCCTTTTTGTGGCAAGAAAGTGGCGGTAGTAGGGTCTGGCCCGGCTGGGTTAACCTGTGCTGGTGATTTGGCTAAGTTGGGCTATGACGTTACCGTGTTTGAAGCCCTGCATACCCCAGGCGGCGTTTTGGTTTACGGGATTCCGGAATTTCGTTTACCCAAAAACTTGGTGCGCCAGGAAATCGCTAAGGTGGAGGCGCTGGGGGTTAAGATTGTTCCCGATATGGTGATTGGCCGTTGTATTACTGTGGATGAGCTTTTCCAAGAAGAAGGCTTTTCCGCTGTTTTTGTGGGTTCTGGCGCTGGCTTGCCCAATTTTCAGAAAATTCCTGGGGAAAATTTGCTGGGTGTATATTCTGCTAACGAATTTTTAACCCGCATTAATTTGATGAAGGCTTATGCTTTTCCCACTTATGCTACTCCTGTACAAGTAGGCAAGGTAGCCGCAGTGATTGGTGGCGGTAATGTGGCAATGGACGCGGCACGCTGCGCCAAACGGATGGGCGCAGAGGAAGTGTATATTGTTTATCGCCGTAGCGAGACGGAGTTGCCTGCTCGACGAGAGGAAGTGGAGCATGCCAAGGCGGAAGGAATTCAGTTCCGTCTATTAACGAATCCCACGCGTATTTTAGGAGACGAAAACGGCCGTGTTAAGGAAATGGAGGTCATTGAGATGGAATTGGGCGAACCAGATGCTTCCGGCCGTCGTCGTCCTGTGAAGAAAACAGGTAGCGAACACCTGATGCCTGTAGATACGGTGATTATTGCTATTGGCAATAGCCCAAATCCTTTAATTAAATCCACTACGCCTGGGTTATCCACGGAACCTTGGGGCGGGATTATTGTGGAAGAGGAAACCGGGGCGACTAGTAGAGAAGGGGTATATGCCGGCGGCGATGCCGTAACCGGTGCTGCTACGGTCATTTTGGCCATGGGATCTGGGAAGAAAGCAGCGGCCGCCATTGACCGATATTTACGCGAAAAGAAGTAAATTCAGACGGTTTTGATGAGGATTAACTACCTCTATTCATAAATATAAATAGGATAAAGGATATCATTTTTGCCCAGGTGCCTTTAGAAAGAGAAAAATATACTTTTTTCTCACTTCTCGGAACCTGGGCCTATGTATCCCCGTCAAATGAATGAGATTAGCAAAGGGAAGGGGATTTTATCCAATTTAGGATAAGAAGAAAAGGTTGTTTTTTCCTCGTCTTTTTGAAAAGCTGAAGCACAAAAGGAGAAAAACATATGACACATTCACGCAAAAAGCATCTGCTGTTGGCTGTCCTACTGGTGAGTTTGCTCTGCTTGCTTA
>CAKRYM010000232.1 GCA_934427095.1 uncultured Bacillota bacterium
CAAACCAGCAGCCAAGAGAAAAATGACAAAAATGGGTACGGCCATAGTACCCAACAAAGAATAAACCGTTAATTGTTCAGCAGCCACTCGCAAAACATTACCATTATTTAAGCGAATGGCAACATTAACCATTTTAGCAGAGAGAGTTGAAGAATATCGCTCCGCATAGCCTTCCCCCTCTTCTAGTGCCATGCGAATTTCTTCCCGATCCAAATGATTTTCTAAAGAGGAAACATCCTGCTCACTATCATAGAGCACTTTTCCACTCGGATCAACGATGGTCAAACGATGCAAAGAATCCAAAGAGGCCAGATAATCCATACCACCGATATCAATTGCCTCAGATAAAGAGTAAGCCTCATTTAATAGGCCTTTCACATATTCCTGAGAATATTGCCGATAAAAAACGCCCACCACAAGCGCAAGGACAGATAGCAACACAATGCCAGAAACCAAAATCATACCGCCTAAAATAGATCTGCGCATTAGATTCATGCTTCTACCTCAGCAATTTTATAACCAATACCACGTACTGTTTCGATCAAATCCCCAGCACTGCCTAATTTCTGTCTCAATGTGCGAATATGCACATCTACAGTGCGGCTTTCTCCATCAAAAGAATAACCCCAAATCCGGTTCAAAATCTGATCTCTGGTCAATACAATATTCATATTTTCCAAAAGCAGGCAAAGCATCTCAAATTCCTTAAAGGTTAAGGATACAGTTACGCCATCCACTTTTACCATATGCTTAGACGGAGACACATACAGATTGCGGATACGATATTCCGTTGCAGACGGTGAAGGCGTTCTAGAACGTAACCGCGCCTTCACTCTAGCGACCAATTCCATCATACCAAAAGGCTTAGGTAAATAATCATCCGCGCCGGCTTCAAACCCTTTTACTTTATCAATCTCGGAACCTTTCGCCGTCAAGATGATAACCGGAATATCCCGAGTTGAGGCAGAGCTGCGTAATTTTGCTAAAATAGCAAAGCCATCTTCTTCTGGTAGCATAATGTCCAGCAGAATTAACGTAGGAAGTTCTTTGGCCATAGCCTCCCAAAATAAAGAAGGCGTAGCAAAGCCTTGCGCTGGTAAATTGGTGCTACACAGCGTATATACCACAAGCTCACGAATATTCTCATCATCTTCTACCAGATAAATCAACTGCGTACCTCCTTTATGCCAGCGCTAGAAAAACCATGCATTGTCATAACTGGCTGACATTCAAAAGAAAAGAATCAAGTATCGCCCCAAACATAACCGGAAATACTTGATTCTAAATTCTCCAAAGATTATAAAATAACCTGCACATCTGTATCTGCCGCTGCAATCATTCTACCAATAATCGCAGCCGTAGGAATTTCTTTTCGTAAAGCTTGCAGCAAAGCATCTCCCTCATCTGCTGCCACAGCAAATAATAAGCCACCTGATGTTTGCGGATCAAACAACAAATCCGAGAGAGCAATGGGCACATCCGCAGCAAACTGAATGCGGTTATGGAAATAATCCCGGTTTCGATAAGCCCCAGCAGGGATAATTCCCATTTCTGCCATTTCTTGGGCATGCGGGAGTAATGGTAAGGCGCTAGCGTGTAACTGGGAAGTTAGGCCAGTCC
>CAKRYM010000233.1 GCA_934427095.1 uncultured Bacillota bacterium
AAAATACGGGAAATTTAATAGAATGGTTACAGTCTACGCAGGGATTCGGGGTTTTCCCCTGCAAATAGGTGTCGATGAAAGGACAAACCACCTTTTGCTCAAAGGATTCCCGCACATCCACCACATAATGAGGAATGGACAAATGTGTACAAATAGCTTTTGCTTCCTGAGCAGCGCTGCCATATCCCGTTTCCATAGTAGCGCCAATTACCTCATACCCCTGTTGTAGCAATAAATAGGCAGCAACTGAGCTATCTACGCCACCGCTCATGGCAACGATTACTTTTTGACCCCTATGCGTCATGGTTCTCATACTCCCGAATTGCTTCTTGTAAGCCATTTACCGCATGGCCTACACAGTGGTGCTTAAAATCCGGCAGACCACCTAAAGCAGCTTCCACTTCTTCTGCAGTGACCGCTTTTGCTGTATCTATATCTTTCCCCTTTACCATACAAGACAACATACTGCAAGCAGCGATTCCTGCCGCACACCCAAACATTTTAAACCGAATATCTTGAATGATTCCATCTTGAATATCCAAATAAAAGAATGCTGTGTCGCCGCAAATTTCATTAGTATATTGGCATGATACAGAGCAAGGAAAAAGCTCGCCCACATTACGAGGATGATTAAAATGTTCCATTACAATATCATTATACATAAACTCACCTGCTAAAGATAGCAGCGCTCATTTCTTTTTTGCACTGTCTTTAATTTTCTGAATATTTTCCAAAACTTCGCCAATCCGTTTTTCCCGACCATTTTCTGTCGGCCGGTAATACTTTTTATCTTTTAATTCGTCAGGTAAATATTGCTGGACGACATAATGGCCAGGGAAATCATGGGCATATCGATATCCCTTACCATGGCCAAATTTTTCTGCACCCTTGTAATTTGCATCACGGAGATGAATCGGCACCCCCGTAAAGGGTAGCTTATGTACATCGGCAATGGCTTCTTCAATACCAAGATAAGCCGCGTTGGATTTAGGGGCAGTCGCTACATAGCAAACGGCTTCTGCCAAAATAATCCTTGCTTCTGGCCAGCCCACGAAATGTACGGCGCTGGCCGCTGCCGTGGCCACCACCAAAGCTTGCGGATCTGCTAATCCAACATCTTCAGCTGCACAAATCATCACCCGTCGAGCAATAAATTCTGGCGATTCTCCCGCTTCTGTCATCCGTGCTAGCCAATGCAATGCCGCATCTGGATCTGATCCACGCATGCTTTTAATAAACGCGGAAATCACATCATAATGCCAATCACCATTTTTATCATAACTAATATTGCGTTGCTGTATGCTTTCTTCCGCGATAGCGAGATCAATTCGTTTTATGCCATCAGCATCCGGCTCTGTGGTTAATACGGCCAATTCTAAAGCATTATACGCAGCCCTAGCATCTCCGTTACAAACATCTGCCCAATGATGAAAGGCTTCTTCGGAAATTTCGATTGCCTCCGCACCAAATCCCCTCTCATCCTTTAGCGCTCGTTTAAGAAGGACTACAATATCTTCTATGCCTAAGCGTTCCAGTTTAAAAATACGAGAACGAGATAAAAGAGCTCGATTTACTTCAAAAAAAGGGTTTTCCGTCGTGGCG
>CAKRYM010000234.1 GCA_934427095.1 uncultured Bacillota bacterium
GACACCTATACTCATGTTACAGGAGATATGCATCGTAAAGCAGCGGAAGTAGTTGGGGATCTTTTGGGAAATATTGTTGGAGAGGAGTTAGCAGAATGGGGCAGAGAAGAAAAAACGGGAACGGAACACTGTACCAACGCAGTGACGGGCAATGGGAAGGCAGGTACATAATCGGGTATTCCGAAGATGGATCTGTCAAGAAAAAATATGTTACTGCAAAAACAAAAAAAGAGTGTGCGGCAAAGCTGAGCAAAATCAAAGAGGAACTGGGCTTGCGGTCGGATAAGTTGGATCCTGAAATGGCATTTTCAAGTTGGATTGAAATCTGGTATGAGCTCTATTGTAAGCCAAAACTTCGAGTAACAACTCAGAAAAACTATGAGAATTTCATTTACAATCATATCATTCCGAATATCGGCAATATCTCACTGAACCAGATTACGCAGGCAAAGGTTCAGCAGTTTTATTCTAAGATGAAGAAGAATGGTCGGATTACTCACCGGGATGTATATGGAAATGGGCTTTCTGATCGCTCTGTCAGGACGATTCATGCCATATGCAGATCGTCTTTAGAAAGAGCGTGTGTTGAGAATCTCATATCGGTGAATCCGACGATAGGATGTAAACTTCCACCTAAAAAATCAGGCGAGATGAAAGTGCTTTCAGCGGCAGAAGTTCGCCGTTTTTTAATACAAGCTCAGGTTGAGGGAATGCTGCCATTGTATTTGCTGGAACTCTCAAGTGGCTTGAGACGTGGTGAAATAATAGCGCTACAGTGGAAAGATCTAAATTTTGAAACTGGAGAACTCCGAATTGATAAACAAGTCTATCGAGTGGATGGGGAACTCATGGTTATGAAGCCGAAAACTAAAGCTTCAATACGAACAATCATTCTGCCCGAGAGCGTTCTTCGTGTTCTGCGTGACTATCAGCTTACAGTTGCATCGAAGTGGATGTTTCCTTCTTTGTATGATGATAACAAGCCACGAGATCCTCATTCTCTGGGAACGAAACTGCATGGAATTCTTGAAAGGGCTGGA
Organism: uncultured Bacillota bacterium; assembly: GCA_934427095.1. Taxonomy (GTDB): domain Bacteria; phylum Bacillota; class Dehalobacteriia; order UBA4068; family UBA4068; genus RGIG3155. The sequence continues at coordinate 1,041 of CAKRYM010000234.1, forward strand.
TGTAAACAGGTGAGATACCACGATTTGCGCCATACCTTTGCTACGCTTGCATTAGAACAAGGAATGGATGTCAAGTCGTTATCTGCTGTGTTGGGACATGTGTCCTCAGATATTACACTGGACATTTACGCGCACATTACAACAGATATGCAAATTGAGGCGGCGCGAAGCATCGATAGGAGTATCGGCAAGGCGAGTGAATTGGATTCGAGATCAACTGTAAAGGTGGATGACAAGCCTAAAGATGATTTCAAACCAGTCCTTAATACGACTAGAAGACATCCGGGAATGGGGTGTATCTCGGAAATCAATGATCATTTATATGAAGGCCGTTGGTCGCCAAAATGGATTGATGGGAAGAGAATATCTCGCAATGTCTATGCAACAACGAGAGAAGAATGTGAGTTGAAACTTGCGCAGCTGATTCGCGCAAGCAAAGAGGAACTTGCAATGCTGAAAAAAGCTAAAGGCAAAAAGGGAAGACACATTAAAAAGCAATAGGAATGGAAAAGAGGAACTGTAAACTACAGTTCCTCTTTTCCATTCTGATTTGT
>CAKRYM010000235.1 GCA_934427095.1 uncultured Bacillota bacterium
TAAAGCTATCGTAACAAATATCCAGTGCCTTGAGTGTGCTCAGTGCGTTAGCATAGATGCTCACACCTAATGGCGACTTATCATCAATATTATTGGCGATTGCCGTGCGATAATAGGCGAACAAGGAAGTATTCAGCCCTTGAAGTTCTGTCTGCGCATTAAGGAAGGGGTAAACCTCATCCAAGGGATAGCGGAATCCCAAAATATCTTGAGATTCCACAGAAGATTGTTGCGCGGGCGTGTATTCCGTGCGGAAAACTTCATTGCTAATATAATAAGTCAGCCCATCCCACTTGTGCCACTCAAGCCGCGTAAAATAATACCCGTCCTTGGCTTCGCGGCTAATAAATACACCATCCGTAACTTTGGCATTATCCCAGGCCGTCGGGATAAACTGATCAGCCATGCAGAACCCCAGACGAATCCTGCCCGAATCAGGAATAATATTCCCTTGACTATCTCGGCGCTCTTCATACCAGGCTTTGATTGCCCCACCACCAAGGGCAAGAACCTGCTCTATGTGCTCTTGCATTTTTGTCCAAAAACAATTTTTTGTCAAAACATCGTGGACAAATTCTTCCAATGGCTGATATTCGCCTTCGCCGCTGGAAACATGAACTTCACATTGCTCAGACCAAACCAACCCAGCCAGTTCTGCGCAAATTGCTTTCGCCGTGTCCATGCGTTCCAAATCCCTACGGTTATAAGGGTTGGCAATGGTGGGGGCTAAAATCCGATGCCAGGGGGAGTAAAACCCCTTATATAGATATTTCCACACAAAAACGCCAAAATAGTAAAATTGATTGAAGGCCGGAACGCCGCCCAGCTCGAAAATGTCTTTAAACTCTTTGGAAAGCCCGGTTTCGGCTCCCGCTCTCTGCATCAATCTGCCCACCCTTTCCCGTAATTTATCAAACATATTTCACCGCCTAACTCATTTGCAAAATCTGGCGCATATATGGCTCAACCGCATACTCCTGCGCGTCTAAACTGTCGATATTATAAGTACCATCATCAAGACGGACGTCCTTAGTTAGATGCCGATGATCCCACACCGCAGACCGGAAGGCTTCTAAGGTCGCCGGGCATTTGTCCGCTAAAAAATGCCGCCCTGCGGCTTGCAGCCGGCAAAAAAATCTTATTCTATCATTAATTGGCCCCTTACGGGCATTATGAATATCAATAGACAACCCAGCATTTGCGCAGGCGGTTTTTAGCCCACGAATAAGCGTCTGCTCTGCGCTATCGCAATAAGCATCATGCACTAGAAAATCTTGTTGACAATCGCGTACAAAATCCATGAACGCAGATTCTAACTCTACTGGAGACATGATCCCCTTATGATAATATTCGCGCAAGGTGATCACCTGCTGAAAACCTCGCGTAAATCCGGAACAGTTGAAAGCAGTCGCAGATCCGTTACCGCCAAAGTCCACCCCAATTGTAGCAAAAAGAATTTCTGGCAATTGAGACATAACGAATTTAACGCTATCATCTGCAATTTGCCGGTAAATAACACCCTCTGCCGCCGTCCACTGTCCTAGAATATACCGATCATAGTACACTGTAC
>CAKRYM010000236.1 GCA_934427095.1 uncultured Bacillota bacterium
GCCCATATAGCGGCTCCATAGCCTTGAGTTTTTCCTGCAAAGGCGAAGAGACTGTGCAATTGACTGTCTTTAAAATCTGAACCATATCATCCAATTTGCTGATTCTTCTTTTCAAGTATAGGAACTCCTGCGGAGAACTACTGTGCCTGTATCGGTCACAGTTTTTTGGTAGTCTTGTATCCAGCGATAGAAGGTGCTGCGGGGAATTTGGTCCTCATTGCAAATCAAAATCACTGTTTCTCCATCCTGGTAGCGTTTTACGAAGGCCATTTTCTCTTCTCTGGTGAATTTCATGGGGTTACCTCCTCGCGTGTTTTATTGGGACATAGTAACATGAGGAGTGGAGGAATTTGAAATTGCTGTCCATTTCATCAAGAAGCAGGGCTGGGGAAATACTGACATTTTGGGGCTGCCGGTATTTTCTGTGCCCGCTTTTCTCGTTGTGGAAGGGAGAAATCTGGGGTATAATACAATTACTCTGTATAGATGATACAAAAGCTCTATTGCATTGATTGGCTATTGAATGGGAGGAGCATATGACTTACCGGAAAGTGATAGGATTAGCTTTAAAATATCTTCCGTTCATAGGGATATTGGCGCTAAAGATCTATTCGCTATATCACGGGATCACAACAATTACAGATGAAACGAACCGCAATATACGCATTTGGACAAGCGCATTGACGATTTGTGCCATTGTTGGCGAGATTGGAAGTTTATTAGTCGTAGAACCGATTTAATCTGTTGCTGTTTGGGAAGACGCCAAATTTTGCCCAAGATGTTTTAGAAGATAGCGGCCAGGATGTCTCCGTTACATATAATGGAATGGTCGTAAGTTTGTTATTTGTTCCTGCGATTTTTTCTCTGTATATTATTTATATTGCTAGGAATTTCACCAAGAACGTTGAGACAATCTCCCACAAGATGGATAGTATGTTCGCAAAAATTTTTAGTCCCTTTACTCGGTATAGCGTTGTGGGAAGCAATCTTTTTAAAAGGGGAATTTGCTTTAGGGAAAACAAAATACCATTGACGCGGTATGTATTTTTCAGGGAAAAAGAGATTTTAAACGTCTTATTCATTTTCTTCCTCACGCAATGCAGCGATAATCTTATCTTTAAATTCCTTGCTGTCTAAATTGGTTTTCTCTACAACCTCCAGCTCGCCGTGATGAAGCAGCACGATTTCATCGCAAAGGTCAAGCGCCAAGTCCATAATGTGTGTAGAAAAAATGGTAATACGGTTTTGTTTTAATGAACGCAGTAATTGTTTCATCTCTTCAGCAACAACTACATCAAGTGAAGTCAACGGCTCATCAAGTAATAAAATGTTGGGTTGTGCAATGATATTGATCAGCATTTGCATTTTATTTTTCATACCGTGGGAGTAGTCTTTTAACAGTTTATCTCTGTCTTCTGGATCAATGCTCATCTCATCAAAATATTCATCTATGCTTTTAGGATTGACAATAGATTTTTCATTGATATCCATAAAGAACTTTAAAAACTCTCTAGTCTAATCGATGGGGTTAATTTTTTACATCAGCTTTCCGATATCGAAACCGTATATC
>CAKRYM010000237.1 GCA_934427095.1 uncultured Bacillota bacterium
AGTGGTTGCCGTCGTTTATTTCTGTATTCCCGGCCTGCTACTTTCTCTTTTTGACGCCTCCCCGTATTTGTTGGCAATCGGCATTCCTGCTTTGCGCCTTTGCTGCTGTTCTTTGCCCTTTGCCGCTTGCGTGGTAATTCTATCCTCTTTTTTCCAATCCCTAAACCATAGTGGCTATGCGTTGTTGGTCAATGTCTGTCGGCAATTTGCCATTCAGGTGCCTTTGGCCTGGTTGCTTTCCTTAAGTGGTATTTTACAATGGGTTTGGTTTGCCCCTTTAATGGCAGAAGCGGCCAGTATGTTGGTTGCTTTATGGCTTTGCCGTCAGGTGATGAAGGGCTTACTTGGAGGGACGAACGGATAAGAAACGGAAGAAGAAAGGCGAAAAATGATAGGAAAACATCACGCTGGATGGCTTGGCATAGCCTTGCTTTTTCAGCGTGATTTTTGTATCATAAAAGAAAGAACAGGAAGGGAGGCAATGGGTATGGCGTATCGCATTGACCATGATACCTTAGGAGAAGTGCGCGTTCCCATCGACCGATATTGGGGCGCGCAGACACAGCGCTCCTTGGAAAATTTTCCAGTGGGCTGGGAGAAAATGCCCATGGAAATCATTCGTGCCTTTTCCTATATTAAAGAAGCTGCGGCTCGTAGTAATCATCAACTGGGCACCTTAGATGAACGCCGCCGGGATTTAATTTGCCAGGTTTGTCAGGAGATTCGTCAGGGATTACTGGATGATCATTTCCCATTATCCGTGTGGCAAACAGGTAGCGGCACCCAGTCCAATATGAATTGTAATGAGGTCATCGCCCATCGAGGCAATGCTTTAGCTGGGGAAGAACTTTTACATCCTAATGACCATGTAAATCAGTCACAAAGCTCAAATGATACTTTTCCTACGGCCATGCATGTAGCGGCAATGCTTAGCTTGGAGGAAGATCTTTTTCCTGCTTTGGAACGGATAATTCAGGAATTCCGCCGCTTGGAGGAGGAAAATCCGGACATTATCAAAATTGGCCGCACGCATTTGCAGGATGCTACGCCCTTGCGTTTTGCCCAAGAGGTGAGCGGCTGGCGTTCTATGCTGGAGCATAGCTTGGCGATGTTGAAAGATAGCCTGCCTGGTTTACGGGAAATCGCCTTAGGGGGGACAGCAGTAGGCACTGGCGTCAATACACCTCCTGGATTTTGCGTAGTAGCAGCCAGACAACTTTCCCAGTTGACTGGGATAGAATTCCGCAGTGCGGAAAATAAATTCCATGCGCTAACGGCAAAGGATGCCTTGGTTTTTGCCCATGGCGGTTTGAAAGCCTTGGCTGCGGATTTAATGAAGATTGCCAATGATATTCGTTGGTTGGCTAGCGGCCCTCGCTGCGGCATTGGGGAAATCACCATTCCTGCTAATGAGCCGGGGAGCTCCATTATGCCTGGTAAAGTCAATCCCACCCAATGCGAAATGATGACCATGGTGGCGGTGCAGGTGATGGGAAATGACACTACCGTAGGGATTGCTGCTTCCCAGGGCAATTTTGAGCTGAATGTATTTATGCCTGTACTG
>CAKRYM010000238.1 GCA_934427095.1 uncultured Bacillota bacterium
GCCAGGATTATAGCGGAAAGACATAATTTCCGGCAAACGAGCTTGAGTCTTCAGATAATCCACATGGGTAATATCATCCAAATTGATGACAGCATTCATATCTAATGCATAACGGAATTCCTGAATTGGCGTATTATTAGAGGTAAAGCAAACCCGCTGACCATTAAGGCCAACAGCATTGGCAATCATTAATTCCGGCAAAGAGCTGCAATCTGCACCGCAACCTTCCTCTGCTAGCATTTGCACAATATAGGGATTAGGCAATGCTTTGACAGCGAAGTATTCTGTAAATTTTGGGGCCCAAGAAAAAGCCTCAATTAACCGACGGGCATTTTTTCGAATAGACGCTTCATCGTAAATATGAAATGGCGTACCAAATTCCTGGGCAATTTCTGCTAACTTTTCTCCACTGGCAAACAGTTTTTTCTCAGTCATTCATGATTTCCTCCCAATCTTGTTGTATAAACGATACCGGTATAGCAAAGCCGCAGTCTTCTTCCCCAACTGCCGAAGCGAATACAATACCGATCACTTGCAAACTTGAATTATAAACCGGCGACCCAGAAGAACCAGGCCGGATCGGACCGCTTAAATAATAACAAGGCACATCATCTACTAAAACATAATCCAAAATCCTACCATCTGCAACTGTCCAATTATAGCCTAACGGGTTACCGATAAAAACCACTTCATCCCCTGGCTCGCCTGGTGTAGAAGCCAGGTTAACTACGGGCAAATTTTCTCCTGATAAAGGAATCAACGCCAAATCAACGCCAGATACCGGATAGTATTCGGAAACAATAAAGGTATTTCCCTTTCCTTCTGATGGGAATTGAATAACCATACTTTTACTATTCTCTACGACATGAAGATTTGTCACAATTAGACCTTCTGGGGCAAGGTTAAACCCTGTCCCGGTAGAGGAACCGCAATCGATGGTAACTACAGCTGATTTTAGATTGGCAATGGCTTCATCCTGAGAGAGCTCTGCGGACCGGCTAAGTATGGGAAAAATATTTTCACCATGCAAATAGGTTGTAAATGGCAAAATCAAAAGAATGATGACAAATAGAAGCCCTAGCCATAAAGGGAATTTTCGTCTTTTTGGTGGTTCATCTTCAGAAGAAAGCTCGTCCGCCGCATTCAGCGCATCAATTTCATCAAAATCCAAATCTCGCTTGTGTTTTTCGTGTCGCTCTCGCCAATATTCCTGTTCTGTTCCTTCTGGAAGAGAGGGAACATTTTGCTCCAAAGAAGAAGGCGATTTAATCCGATACATTCCCATATTAGCCACACAATGCCTGCAAAAGTGCATCGCAGCTTTCAGATCCTGCAGGCATGTTTTTCTCAGGGCTGACTACGCATACAGTTCCCTCAGCGTCTTCTGCACAAAGAATCATTCCTTCACTTAAGATTCCGGCAAGCTTAGCAGGCTTTAAGTTAGTTACAACCATAACCTTCTTTCCAACCATTTCTTCCGGTGTATAGTAAGCTTTGATTCCGGATACAATCTGGCGAACCTGACTTCCAATCTTAACCTGAGAACAAAGAAGC
>CAKRYM010000239.1 GCA_934427095.1 uncultured Bacillota bacterium
AACCCGCACCGTAACCCTGTCTTTCCCGGCCAATGCTGCCTATGAAAGCAAGACCTTTACCCTGCCGGCCAATAGCCTCTTTGCCTTTATCTTACCAGATGGCTATTCCCCTTATCAGGACGCGGAACATACCTTGCCCTATACCGGTGTGGAAGCAGATGAAAACGGCAATTATCCTGACCAAGTGATTTATTTGGCTAAATAAAGCACGGGAAATAGGGGCCAGCACAAAATTGCCCTAAACCGAACCAGACAAAATAAACCGCCCTTTATCCAAGGGGCGGTTTTTTGTACTGTGCATTTGCCTAGCCTTACACCAAAACCATAACAAAGGACGCCCCGAAAAAGGGGCGTCCTTTGTTCCTATCCTCTTCTTTTTGTCAACAAGTTTCCGGCTTTTTACCGGCTTACCTGAAAGACCTGCAAATCTTCATCCACATAGAGGACGATATGGGCTTCGTCCGTGGCTTCGTCTGCGGTTTCACCGCTACGGCAATACTGGAAGGTAATTTCTGTCCGGCCAGATTTCAAGCCCTTAATGCTAAAGGGATACAGGCCGTCTACGCCAACCATACCCTCTTCGGCTTCGTTCTGCTGATACTCCAGCGCCGTTACTTCCAGCATGGTTTCATCATAGTCTACAACTTGCCAGGCATAACCAGTGGAAGCATTGCCGGGCAAGGAAAGAACCAGAGCCGGTGCGTCCAGGAAGTCTTGTAAGCGGGCCAAAATCACCGCCGCTTCCCCACGGGTCATCAAGGTAGCAGGACGGAAGGTGTTGTCCTCATAGCCGCCCATCAATTGGGTAGTACGCATGGTGAGCACAGCATATTCCAATTCCTCGGGAATCAAATCCGCATCGTCAAAAGGCGCGGGCAGATACAGCAGCGCAGGAATATTTAATTCATTTTCCTGGAGGAAGTTGCTGAGCAACTTCACCACTTCGATACGACTGAGGGTATCCCCTTCCACCTCCGGGACAGTGCCCCATTTGGCTAGGCTAGCCACAAAGTCGGTTTTGCTCACCAGCTTTTCCGGATGGAACAAGCCGTCCTCTTGTACGGGCATCAGGCCGGTTTTGGTCACTTCTGCCACAGCCTGAGCATACCAAGGCTGATTGGATGCGGTTTCTTCGGTCTGTGCGGTTTCCGCAGCAGGAGTAACATCAGCGGTTTCTACTGCCAAAGCAGAAGCTGGGAAAAGTAAAACCCCGCAGCAAGCCATCGTCATAACAGAATAAACAATCTTTTTCATTTGGTTTTGCCTCCTTTTTTCTTGCGTATCCTTATGACGTCAAGAGAAAAGAAAAAGTTCCCTAATTTCTACGTACATAATCCGGCAAAAGTTGCGGGGAAACACCGGTGGGTGTAATGCCCGCTTGTTCCAGCTCAGCCAGGTATTGCTTTACATGAGCCAAAGAGAGCTTAGCCAAGGTCACCTCTTTGCTCTTCCTTGCGGCGTTTTTCCCAGCGGAACGGCCGAACACAATCACATCCAAAAGAGAATTCCCCATCAAGCGGTTGCGGCCATGAATGCCCCCCACTGCTTCCC
>CAKRYM010000240.1 GCA_934427095.1 uncultured Bacillota bacterium
TGGCAGAAGTGGTAGAACAATGCTGCCATAAGCTTATCGACGCTTGCGGAGATTTTGCCCATTTTCAGCATAATCGGCAAAAGCTACGAGAATCGATTATTGAAATCAATAAGTTGGAAGAGGATGGCGATCTCCTTTATCTCCAAGGGGTGCGGAATTTGTTTATGGGAGAAGAGAATGCGGTTACGGTGTTGGCTTGGGAATCTACCTATACGCGTTTGGAAAAATGCTGCGATGCCTGTGAGCATGTAGCTGATGTAATGGAAAGTATCATCATGAAAAACTCTTGAACAAAAGCAGCCTATGGGCTGCTTTTTTATGCGAAAACGAAAACATGGTTGTGATATCTGCTACGGATGTGGTATAGTATGATTATGGAAAAGAAACCACAGCAAGAACAGAAAGCGGAATATCCACAGGAACAACTGCAACCAGAACAAAAGGGACAAGAACCTCGTACCAAGTGGAATATTGGCAATGTGGGCTATGTTCTCATTACCGGGCTGCTTCTTTCTTTACTCCCCAGCTTATTCGTTAACAATCATAGCAACTTATTAGGGTTAAACCTCATTGCCTATACTTTGCAGATTGGTGCTTTTTCCTTGCTTCCCCTTTACATTGTCTTGCAGCGGCATCATTTGCCACCCGCTGCTTTGGGATTGCAACCTTTACGGTTTATGGCTATTCCTAAGGGCATATTATGGGGCGTAGTTTTGTATGGGGTAAATCTGGGCGTGGCTTTTCTCGTAAACCTTGTGTTACCAGAAAAGATGCTTTCTGAGCAATCTGCGATTTTGCTTTTGCAAATGGCCACCTCTCCATTGGAACAAGCCATGCTCGGTTTCTTCATCGTGCTTTTGGCGCCTATCGCGGAGGAAATCCTTTTCCGCGGATTTTTGCTGCCGCCGTTGAGAGATTTACTTGGTTCTAGGTCGGCAATTTTGGTTGGCGCATCAATTTTCGCGGCTGTACACGGCAATATTTTTACCTTTTTGCCTCTTTTTGCCGGGGGGATTGGTTTTTGTTGGCTATATGAGAAGCATCGTGATCTTAGTTACTCGATCATTGCGCATATGACTTGGAATGCCATTGCTTTTGCCCTGTATATGCTCTCTGCGGCATCAGCATGACTTTCCTTTCGTTAAACATGAATAAACGAGAAAAGGAGAAAACGAATGATTGTAATTGAAATGGAAAATGGCAAGCAGATAAAAGTGGAGCTGTTGCCGGAATATGCCCCTAATACCGTAAAGAACTTTCGTTCTCTGGTGTCTAAAGGGTATTATGACGGCCTGATTTTTCACCGTGTGATCAAGGGCTTTATGATTCAGGGTGGGTGCCCGCAGGGGACTGGGATGGGCGGTCCCGGCTATGAAATCCCTGGCGAATTCAGTAGCAATGGTTTTTCCGCTAATACCTTGAAGCATGAACGTGGCGTAATTTCCATGGCACGGGCGCAGAATCCTGATAGCGCCGGCAGCCAGTTTTTCATTATGCATGCTGACGGGTTTTTCCTGGATGGGCAGTATGCCGCCTTTGGCC
>CAKRYM010000241.1 GCA_934427095.1 uncultured Bacillota bacterium
GGTGGGCGCAGACGGTAAGGTTTCTGCTTCGGTGGGCGATCCGCATAAGGTTACCTTTATGCGTTCCGCAGCAAAACCTTTGCAAACTTCTGCAGGAATCGAATGCGGCGCCATTGACGCTTTTTCCATTCCGGAAGAAGGAATTGCCGTGATGTGTGGTTCCCATATTGGGGACGATACACATGTCCGCGTCATCGAGGATATTTTGCAACGGCTAGGATTAAGTGAGGATGACTTTACTTTAGGCCCAGCTTTATCTATGTCCCATCGCTTGGAGCAAGAACGTTTGCTGCAAGGTGTACCGCCGCGCAAAATTTATAATAACTGTTCTGGTAAACACAGCTGTATGCTGGCCATGTGTCGTTATTTGGCCCTGAATTACAGTGCATATCAAGTGATAAGCCATCCAGTTCAACAGCTAATTTTGAATACTGTGGCGGAATATGCGGAAATGCGGCCAAAAGAAATCATCCTTGGTGTGGATGGTTGCGGGGTGCCAGTTTTTGCGATGCCTCTGGTGCAAATGGCCGTGGCTTACTTGAATCTTTGTAATCCAAAAGTGCGGCTGCAAGGAACCAGGAGCCTCGCAGCTCAGCGGATTATTACTGCCATGGGGCATTATCCGGAAATGGTAGCGGGCAAAGGCCAGTTTTGTACAGAGTTGATTCAAACGACAAAAGGACGAATCATTGGCAAGCTGGGTGCAGACGGTATTTATTGTTGTGCGCCGGTAGACGGCAATTGTGCTATTAGTCTAAAAATTGAAGATGGTAATATGCAGGCTCTGTCAATCGTGATGATGTCAGTGCTCCGACAGCTGGATCTTTTGACAGAAGAGGAATGGCATGCACTGGAAAAATTTGCCAGCCGGGATAATTATAATTGTCAACAAGACAAAGTAGGTAAATGGTATGCGGATTTTTCTTTATCTGCCCGGGGCTAAAATTTTCTCCTAGCCACAACTTGAATGGATAAAAAATTAAATAAATAAACAAAGAAACCTCTCGTTTCCGGTCTTTTGGTTCCGGTTGCGAGAGGTTTTTGTTTATTCGGAGAGGCGCAAAGCGGTGAATTATGCCAATTTTTCTCCCATGCGTAATTTGTCAGCAATCATCGCAATGAATTCCGAATTAGTAGGTTTGCCACGTTCGATATTGATGGTATAGCCAAAATACTGATTCATCATATCTACGTTACCACGATCCCAAGCAAGCTCAATGGCATGACGAATCGCCCTTTCAACGCGGGAAGCAGTGGTATCGTATTTTTCTGCAATCATTGGGTATAATTCCTTTGTCACAGCGCCCATTAAATTAATTTCTTCTGTAACGAGAGCAATGGCGTCACGTAAATATTGATAGCCTTTTACATGAGCAGGCACGCCCATTTGATGAATAATCTTAGTGATTTCCACCTCTAAATAGTTTGCTTTTGGCAAAAAGACCTGTTCTGCATTAATGTTTTCATTGATTTGTTGCAAGCGTTTGCCTAGGGTTTCTAAATCAAAGGGCTTCATCATGTAGTAG